>CACGRD010000055.1 GCA_902575375.1 uncultured Alphaproteobacteria bacterium | reverse complement strand
AATGAAATATTTTTATCAAAGATAACAAACGAAATGAATTGTATTCTAACACCACATAATGCAGGAGTAACTGAAGAATCTAATGAAAGGGTTAGTAAATTTATTATAAAAAAAACAAATGAATTTCTTCAGAATTTTAAAGATTAAATTCACTCATTTTAATTACACGATTTTCTTTTATCGATAGTTCTGCTGCTTGACCTATAGCAACGGACATTAAACCATCTTCGAGTGAAACATCAGGTAGTGTATTATTTTTAATAGCATCATAAAATGCCAAATGTTCAAAATATGTTGATCCATGATGGTGTCCTGCCGCTAATATTTTTTTGTCAACTTCTATATTATCAGTTATTATTGTAGAGCTATTTCTCATTCCTATTTTTACTTCAGAGATATTTTTACCGGAATCGTGAGATGGAACAAACGCTTCAATTTTCCCTTTCTCTCCAACAGCTACTACTTCTTCTTGATATTCAGAATTTTCTGCAAACATACATAAATCTAATAATCCTCTAACACCATTTTCAAAATCAATAATTACGTATCCATTATCAATAATATTTGGTACCTTACCATTGTATATTTCATCAAGATGATTCACATCTTGACTGCCGCTTGCAAAAACTTGTTTAACTTCACTTTGAGTTATAAATCTCATCAAATCAAAAAAATGACAACATTTTTCAACCATTGTACCACCAGTGTTTGAATCAAATCTATTCCAATTATCAACTTTTTTAAGAAATGGAAAACGATGTTCACGAATAGATACCATTTTTAATTTACCTAAAGTTTTATTGTGAACTCTTTCAATTAATCTTTTAACAGGTGGCATATATCTGTATTCCATACCTACCCAAATCACTTTTGAATAATCTTTTGAAATTAATTGAAATTTTTTACAATCATCAATGGTTGTGCAAAGTGGCTTTTCTATTAAAAGATGTTTATTGGTTTTCAAAATTTTTTCTAAAACTTTAATATGAGTAAAATTTGGAGTGGCAATTATATATGCATCTGCATCATCGTTATTTATTAATTCATCTAAGTCCCTATATGAGTTAAAATCGTTCGTAATAATTGAAGAAGATTGGTTTAATGAACTCTCGTTTGGATCACATATTGATGTGACTTTAGCGTTATCTAATAAATTAATATTTTTAATATGTTCCTGACCCATAGTTCCTGCGCCAATGATTCCATACTTAATAAAGGTACTCATATTGTATATGTTGGTATTTGTAATTTAGTTCCTAAATTTTGTATATCTTTAAAAATATTTCCGTAAGTAAATGCTAAATGATGTTCTAATCCACTTAAAAATATTTTTTTTATTTTTTTATTTGTATCTTTTCCTAAACTTACTACTCCAGAAGTACCGGAGAAAGATTTTTTTCTCTTAATAATTTCCCCTCTTGTTATAAAAAATTTTAATTTGTTTTCAGATTTTGAAACTCTGAAGATAGTTATTTTACCTGGTTTTAAAGCAAAGTCATGAAGTAAGGGTTTTCTTCGATTTGAATGTACAGTCACATTAGCCTTATTTTTTTCCGCCATACTTATAGGTGCCAATCCACAATGCCAGAATACTGCAGTGTTGTCTTTTATATCTAAATCAACAATATCTACCAGAAGTGAGGGCTTATTATTTAATTGATTTAAAATATTACAACTTAGACTTCCAAGAACATCTGCTTCACATGCAGAACTTATTTTTTTTTCGTTCATCATCGCCATTGGAGCACACGAAGCACAACCATATTCAGTAAACATTTCCGGCCAACATCTTACTGCAAAAGCATCAAACTTTTCTTTTTTTTGAATTTTTTCTAGTCCATGAAATAATGAAATACTTTTTTCAACTTCAATTTGATTAAGATTTTTTAAATCTTTGAAATTTTTTCCAATATTTTTTTTAGTATTTATAATTTCATTTTTCTCTATTTTACTAGAAATTTTAAATAATTTTTTTAAACTAATTTGAGAAACATTTGTATGAAGTTTATTTTTTAATTCACTCACTTCATAGTCACATGTATCAAAACCATCTGGTCTTTTACCAACTAAACCT
>CACGRD010000054.1 GCA_902575375.1 uncultured Alphaproteobacteria bacterium | reverse complement strand
CATAATGGGACTTCATGCATCACCTGAACTAAGTGACAATAATTTTCATTTTCATGTAGAATTCTATCCTCCTTTACGACACGGTGATAAACTAAAAGTTTTAGCAGGTTCAGAATCAATGGCAGGAGTTTTTATTATGGATGTATTGCCAGAGGATTCTGCTAAAGTGTTGAGAAAATTTATGTCATGAAAACTATAGAAGAAAAAATAAATTACTACAAAGAAAGTCTAGATTTATTTGACGATGGAATGGAAAAGTATAAGTTTTTAATTGATCAAGCAAAAAATGCAAAAAATTTTCCTGAAGAATATAGAAATGATTCATTTAAAGTATCTGGTTGTCAAGCTCAAGTTTGGTTAGTTCCAAAATTGAATGATAATAAACTTTCATTTTATTACGACTCTGATGCTTTTATATCAAAAGGTATGGTAACTATTCTATGTGATATTTACGGTGATAGAGCGCCTTCTGAAATTAAAAATTCTGATTTTGATATGTTAAATATTTTAGAACTTGATACATTATTAACCCCTGGAAGAAGAAATGGTGTTTATTCAATGTTAGAAAAAATAAAAGAATACGCAAATTCTTATTGATAGAATATATTGTGTTTTACGAACCTAAAAAAGGAGTGCCATTTAAAATTGACCCGTTTAAATCATTGGTTTTTCCAAGACCAATTGGCTGGATATCCTCAATTAATAAAAATGGTGTAGCTAACATAGCACCTTATTCATTCTTTAATGCAGTGGCTGATGCACCTCCACAAATTATGTTTTGTGCAAATGGTAGTTCAGTTCATAGTAAATATAAGGATTCTTTATCAAATATTTTATCTACTAAAGAGTTTGTAGTAAATTTTGCTACATCAACAACAAAACATCAGATGAACAATACTTCGAGAGATTATAAACCAGATGAGGATGAATTTATTTTATCAAGATTAAAAAAGAAAAAATCAAAACTTGTTAAAGCACCTTCGGTTAAGAATAGTCCCGTAAATTTAGAATGCAAATTAATTAAAACTATTAAACTAAAATCGAATTTAAAAAAAATTTCTACAATGGTTATTGGAGAAGTAATTGGGATATATATAAATAATAAATTTATTAAAAAAGACAGAGTAGATAGTGTGTCTATGCGGTATATTGCAAGAATGGGCTACAGTGAATATACAACTGTTTCTTCTAAGTTTAATTTGAAGAGAAACTAATATTAGCCAGCTGTTTTTAACTACTAAAAAAATATTCATATAGCTATGGAATAGAAAATACAATAAACTGTTAGAGATATTGAATACAAAATATAGTAATTTACACATTACTATTACAGCAGTCTATATCTCTAACAGTCGTGTTTAATAATGTCATCAAATGAATTTAAAAAATCTATTTGAAATATTATTAAGAAGATTTTTGTCTGACTCCAATAAAACCAACAATTCCTGCAATAATACATAGCACCATACATACAGCAACTAATGTGCCTCCAAATATTGCTCCAGCAATAGCTGATACAAGTAATAAAATTGGCATAAGTGAACTTTTTGCACTAAACATCAATGCAGAAAATATTATAGTTAAGAATGAACCTAATACTCCAACTAAACCAAACTGGGCAATCATATCACTAGCTTCACTACCTTCGCCAGCAACAGACTCTAATCCAGCAACTAAACCGCCAGTCATTAATGTGATTACAGCTGCTAAAAAACCTAATATGCCGCCTATTAATCCAATAATCCCAGATGCTTTTTTCATAATATAATCCTTTCATTTGATATTATTTAATAAATCTTTAATTAATGTTTCGCAAAATATTTTTTAATAACTAAAAAATATGGGAGTATGGCGGAACTGGTAGACGCGCCGGATTCAAAATCCGGTCACTTCGGTGGTGTGGGCATTATTATTGCTAACTGTATAGCCAAAAAATATTCCTAAAATAATTTTCATATAAAATTTGTTAACCATTTGTTGACCTACACTTCTAGAAAGTGAGAACCAATGGCGTTTATTCAAAGACTGCAATATTGTTAAATAAGTAATAGTGAACTAACTAAATATTAAAATTAAAATAATGATTCTTTACCAGGACAATAATCCTTTATTACATTTAAAGCTTTGTCTACTCTTTGAATTGAGGGTCTTACTTCTAAAATAATAT
>CACGRD010000053.1 GCA_902575375.1 uncultured Alphaproteobacteria bacterium | reverse complement strand
TTTGCTCAAATTTACTATTTGTTTGTGGTTATTATTTCTTATCATTATACAATCAATATATTGACTTAATACATTAAGAACATCTTCAGCCTTTTCTCTTTTATTATCAAAACCAATATCTTTACTTTGCAATTCTAAAACAGAACCACCTAATTTTTGCATTCCTACATTAAAGCTAAGTCTAGTTCTTAATGATTGCTTTTCAAAAATTAGACCCAGAATTTTATCTTTACAAGATAAAGAATATTTTTTTGGATTTTTTTTAATTTTTTTAGCAAGTGAAATTATTTCATCAATTTCTTTTTTTTTAAAATTATTTATATCAATAAAATGTTTCATCTTGATAATTCTTTCAAGCTTTTTTTAATTATAGCAATTGATTTATCAATCTCTTTATAAGATACAATAAGTGGTGGTGCCAGTCTTACTGTATTATCTGCAGCAGGTACATTTAGTAATTTATTTTTTTTAAGTTGTTCAGAAAAATCTATATTGCTAATATTTGTTTTAATTCCCAACAAAAATCCTGCACCTCTAACCTCTGAAATAATATTTGATGAATTCTCTAATATTTTTAAATTTTTCCAAAAATATCTTGCTGTTTTGTCAACTTTTGAAAGAAATTTTTTATTAGAGATAATTTTTAAAACTTCTAAACCTACACTCATGGCTAGCGGATTACCACCATAGGTTGATCCATGACTACCTTTAGTCATTGCAACACATGCTTTGTTTGTTGACATACAAGCTCCAAGTGGAAAACCTGACCCAATACCTTTTGCTACAGACATTATATCAGGTTTAATTTTTGCCCATTCATGCGAAAATAATTTACCAGATCTGCCAAATCCACACTGAACTTCATCAAAAAAAAGTAAGATATCATTTTCGTTACAGATTTTTCTTAATAATTTTAAAAAATATAAATTGGCAGGACGAATACCTCCTTCTCCTTGAATTGGTTCAATCATAATACCAGCAGTTTTTTTATTTATTGCTGATATTAATTTTTTTTCATTATTATATTCAATTTGTTTAAAACCTTTAAGCATAGGACCAAAGCCAGAAGAGTATTTTTTGTTTTTTTGTGCTGAAAGTGCACCATAAGTTCTTCCATGAAAAGCACCTTCAAACGTTATAATTTCTGTTTTTTTAGTCTTATGATATGAATGATACCCTCTAATTATTTTAATTCCACATTCAATAGATTCAGTTCCAGAATTAGTAAAAAAGACTTTATCTGCAAAAGAATTTTTGCAAAGTAATTTTGCAAATTGTTCTTGTTTTTTAATTTTATATAAATTTGAAACATGCCATAGTTGTTTTGATTGTTTATGAAGTACCTTAATAAGTTTAGGATGACAATGACCAAGAGAATTTACTGCTATTCCACTTGCAAAATCTAAATATTTTTTATTTTGACTAGTGTATAGGTAACATCCTTTACCTTTTATAAATTCAAGGGTTTTATTGCCATAAGTTGGCATAACATTTGATAAAAGTTTATTAACCATATTTAAAATTTAATTTTATATCCTTTGAGAAACATAAAATAACATAATAAAATTAATATAATATTAATAATTATTAAGAAGATTGATCCTTGGATTAAAGAACTGTCTGAAATCCCTGTAAAAGCATATCTGAAACCATCAATATTGTAGAAGAACGGATTAAATGATGAAACTTTCTGCCAAAACTCCGGAAGTCTAGAAATTGAATAGAAAGTTCCTGATAAAAAAGTAAGAGGTAAAACAATAAAGTTAGTTATACCTTGTTGTTGATCCCATTTATCTGCCCAAATACCAACAATTGTTCCCAAAGTACCCATCATTGTGCATCCCATTAAAGTGAAAAATAATAACGCTATATAAGAATGAACTTGAAGAGGTACAAAAATCATGACTCCTAAAGTTGTTACTATACCGCATACAACACCTCTGCAAACTGAGCCTATAATAAATCCAAATGCTAATTCTACATTGTTTAATGGAGCCATTATTATGTCTACAATATTTCCTTGAAATTTTGATTGACCAATACTTGATGCTGAATTAGCAAAAGAGTTTTGAAGCATAGTCATCATTATAAGACCAGGTGCAATGAAATAGGGAAGATCAATACCATTTATAGAATTTACAGATCTTCCAAGAGCTAAACTAAAAACAGCTAAGAATAATAAAGAGCTAATTGCTGGTCC
>CACGRD010000052.1 GCA_902575375.1 uncultured Alphaproteobacteria bacterium | reverse complement strand
GCTAGAAGAAGTTGTTAATGAAGGATGCGATTATGTTCAATTTGATGAACCCGTTTGGACAGAAAATGTAAATGAAACGAAATGGGCCGCAGAAATACTAAATGGAATTATTGAAAAATTTCCTAATGTTGATTTTAACCTTCATGTATGTGGTGGTAATGCTCACAGGAAAAGAGGTTTTTTTGGAAAATATACTGATATGATTGAGGCATTTAAGATTTTAAAAGTTGATGAGATACATCTAGAGCACTGCAGCTTACATTATACAATGTTGGATGTATTTAATGATTGGAAATTTGATGGAAAAGTATCACTTGGCGTAATTGATCAAAGAATTGATAATACAGAAACAGAGGAAGACATTATCAAAGCTATTAAACCTGCTCTAGAATATTTTCCTAAAGAAAAAATTTTACTTACGAGTGAATGTGGCTTTGGCCATGTGCCTATAGATATAGTTAAAAACAAAATAAAAATATTGGTTGCGACTGCAAAAAAATTATAATTAAATTTCCTCTAATTCAACTTCTGGGTTTAACTCCGCACCGAAACCAGGGAGATCAGTTAGGCTGACTTCACCGTTTATAGGAACGGGTTCATTAGTAAACATTTTACCAAATATAGGAACTATTTGAGTCGCTTGAGGATGAAGATTTATAAATTCATTAAATGGTGTTAATGTTGAAGAAATACCAAAGTTATAAGCATAAACTCCACTACAATGAGGAATTACCATCATATCATAGGCTGATGCCATAGCGGCTATACGTAAAGTTTCAGTCATTCCACAAAGAGTAAGATCTGGTTGAAGAATATCTACTGATCTATCTCTAATAATATTTCTAAAACCATATCTTGAGTTAGTATGCTCTCCTGTAGTCCATTTTTGCCAAGGACATGCTTCTTTTATTAATTTATGACTTTCTAAATCATGAGGTGGAAGAGCTTCTTCAATCCAAAATAGATTGGCCTCTCTTACAGTATTTGCAAGATCAATGGCATAAGGAACATCTAGTGACATATAACAATCAACCATTAACCTATAATCAGGACCAACCTGTTTTCTAGTTTCCATAATATATTCTTGATTTTTCTTAAGACCTTGTATGCCATCTCCAGGACCATAAGGTAATGGAATTTTAGAACCGATATGGCCCCAGCTTTGAGCAAGCTTTGCTTCAGGACCAGTTACATATGTTTTAAGCTTTTCTCTAACTTTACCACCTATCATTTTATAAACTGGTTCACCCCTAACTTTACCAAGTAAATCCCATAAAGCTAAATCAATGCCAGCTATAGTATTTATAACTACTCCATTTTGACCTGAATAGGGAATGGCAGCTCTATACATTTGATCGTATAAAAGATTTAAATCTCTTGCATCAGCTCCAATTAAAAAACGATTTAAATGATTTTTAATAATCCAGCTAGAAATGTAACCTCCATAAGCAGTAGCATAACCTTGGTGACCACCCTCTGTTTCAATTTCAATAAATATTCCTTTTAGAACATCCATGCCCCATGAAGATCTTGAGTCTTGAAAAGAAGTATATACTGACATTGGATTTGCAATAATAGTATCATTAATCCAGTGGCCTGCTGCATGATCAGTATAATCAGCACCAGCACTTTGTGTTTTAACTATTGAAACTTTTATATTGGAAATTTTATAACGTTTATCCATAACAATTTATATCATTCTAAGTTCAAATATTAATTTCAAAAGATAAAATTATAATCAGATTTTGTAAATTCTCTCTGCATTAGAGCTTGCGATTTTCTTTGCTTCGTTATTTGAGAGATTGCCTAAAATGGTATGTGTAACTTTAATCCACTCTTGAATGCCTTTACCAGCATTTACTACTGGATAATCACTTCCCCAAACCATTCTATCGGGACCAAAACATTCTAAACCACCTGTAACTAAAACAGTCATCAATTATTCCATAAAAAAAATTTGATCCATCATAACCCAGGATTCATTATCATCATTATTAGGGAAAGGATTAAAGCAATCTATCATTAGTTTAGTCCATTTATCTACAATTGGTATTTGTTGCATCTTTCCCATGTCACCATCAAAATCATTCCCTGTATACTCCAAATATCCAAACATAAAATCTTCTTTTAAGAAGATACTATAATTTTGAACATTAATTTTTTTTAACTCTTCTAAAACTTCAGGCCAAACATTTGCATGATTGTCGATATAATATTGTC
>CACGRD010000051.1 GCA_902575375.1 uncultured Alphaproteobacteria bacterium | reverse complement strand
TTGATGAAAAGGAAATAAAAGATCCATCTTACATAACTAAAGAGAATGAAAATTACTTCATAAATATTATCTTGAAACAAGAAACAAAACATTCAGCTGAAAATATAGACTTAAATATTATTTTTGAAGATGAAGATTTAATTGTTATAAATAAACCTCCAAATTTAGTAATGCATCCAGCTCCTGGAAATGAAAGCGGCACTCTTGTGAATGCTCTTATGCATTACACTAATAATCAACTAAGTAATTTAGATGATAATGCTAGACCAGGAATAGTCCATCGTTTAGATAAGGATACAAGTGGAATTCTTGTTGTTGCAAAAAATAATAATGTTCATATTAATTTAGCCAAACAATTCAAAGAACATACGATATCTCGTAGATACAAAGCAATAGTTTGGGGAACACCAAATAATCAATCAATTGAAGGGTACATAGAAAGAAATAGAAAAAATAGAAAAAAAATGAGTTTAAATAATAAGGGTTTTGGAAAATATTCTAAAACCGATATTAAATTAGAAAAAACTTTTGGTATTGCTAGTTTAGTTGACTGCCATTTACATACTGGAAGAACGCATCAGATTAGACTTCATCTAACTTCTAAAAATTCTCCTATAATTGGTGATAAGATCTATGGAAAAAGTAAAATTAATCAATTTGGAAAAGATAAAAATACATTTAATAAATTTATGATTTTAAAAAATTTTGAAAGACAAGCATTACATGCATATCATCTAGGCTTTGATCATCCTTCATCAAAAAAAAGGATGAATTTTGATATTGAAATTCCTGAAGATTTTAAGAATTTAATAGAATTATTGCTTAAATATTAAATTATATTTTATTTATGATATAGGTATATTATGAATTTACCGGTATTATCAAGTGAAGGAAATTTAGCGGTATACTTGCAGGAAATAAAAAAATTTCCAATGCTCACTGCTGAAGAGGAGTACATGTTAGCTAAACGTTATAAGGAACATGGAGATTCAGATGCTGCTCATAAATTAGTTACAAGTCACCTTCGATTAGTTGCCAAAATAGCAATGGGGTATAGAGGATATGGCTTACCTGTTACTGACTTAATTTCAGAGGGTAATGTTGGAATCATGCAAGCGGTTAAAAGATTTGATCCAGAAAAAGGTTTTAGATTAGCAACATATGCAATGTGGTGGATTAGAGCACAAATACAAGAATATGTTTTACATAGTTGGTCTTTAGTAAAAATTGGAACTACCGCTGCACAGAAAAAACTTTTTTTTAATTTACGTAAAATTAAAAATCAACTTACCTCAATTGACTCAGGTAATTTGTCACCAGAAAATGTTAGGGAGATTGCAACTAGACTAGATGTAAAAGAAGGTGAAGTAATCGATATGGAAAATAGACTTTTTACATCAGATCAATCTTTGAATGTTAAACTTGGTGAAGAACATGATACTGAATGGCAGGATTTAATAGAAGATAAACAAGAAACTCATTACAGCATAATTGAAAATAAAGATGAGCTTGATTATCGAAGAAATTTATTTTCAAAAGCTTTTGAAGTTTTGAACGAAAGAGAAAAAGAAATTATTAAACTTCGAAAACTAAGTGAAAATCCATTAAAGTTAGAAGATTTGAGTAAAAAATATAAAATAAGCAGAGAAAGAGTAAGGCAAATTGAAGAGAAAGCATTAGAAAAACTTCAAAAAGAAATTTCAAATATTAGATAAAGTTCCGTTTATATCAATAGTCTCTTTTCTATCTGGCCCTGTTGAGACAATTGAAATATTAGTTTCCATAAGATCTTCAAGTATTTTAATATACTTTTTAGCATTTTCTGGAAGATCATTAAATTTGTTAATTCCTGCAGTTGATTTTTCCCAGCCATCAATTTTTTTATAAATTGGCTTAATCTTATCAAATAGAAATTCTTCACTAGGTAAATAGTCATAATGATTTTTATCAATTAAATATCCGGTACATACATTAATTTCTTTTAATTCATCTAAAACATCGAGTTTAGTAAGTACAATATCTGTAATACCATTAAGTTTGATAGATTGTTTTAAAAGAACACTATCAAACCATCCACACCTTCTTTTTCTTTTTGTAACAGTGCCAAATTCTTGACCTTTTTCACCAAGATGTTCTCCAATATTGTCCATTAACTCTGTTGGAAATGGACCTGATCCAACTCTAGTAGTATACGCCTTTGTAATTCCTAAAATTTTGTGGTTTTTTCTATCACTAAAACCTGTACCAGAAAATATCTGACCTGAGATCGTA
>CACGRD010000050.1 GCA_902575375.1 uncultured Alphaproteobacteria bacterium | reverse complement strand
TGGTGGATTCACAGAAGTTCTTTTAAAAAAAAATGCTAAAAAAATATATTCTATTGATGTTGGTACAAATCAACTTCATGAAAAATTAAAAAAAGAAAAAAAAATTATCAGTATAGAAAACTTTAATGCTAAATATTTAGATAACTCAATAATTCATGAAAAAATTAATTTAGTAGTTTGTGATGTTAGTTTCATTAGTCTAACAAAGGTTATAGAACCTAGCTTGAAGCTTTTATCAAGTAAAGCTGAGATTATTTCACTAATTAAACCACAATTTGAAACTAATAAAATAAATTTGAAAAAAGGTATTGTGAAAGATCCATTGATTCATGAACAAGTATGTAATGATATATCTAATTGGTTTAAAAAAACAATTAAGGCTGAAGTTGTAGGTTTAGTCGAAAGTCCAATAACTGGACCAAAAGGAAATAAAGAATTTTTGATTTATAGTATTTTAAAGAAATCTTAAACAATGATCAGCTATAGTTGTGGCAACCATTGCTTCACCAACAGGAACAGCTCTTATACCAACACATGGATCATGACGACCTTTAGTAGATATTGTTGTTTCTTTTAATTTTGTATTAATTGTTTTTTTTGGTGATAATATTGAGCTTGTAGGTTTTACTACAAATCTAGTAATTAATTCTTGGCCCGTTGTAATACCCCCAAGAACTCCACCATTATTATTTGAAAGAAATAAAGGTTTTTTATTTTTTATTCTCATTTCATCAACATTAGAAATTCCAGTTTCATAAACACTGCTAAATCCATTTCCCATTTCTACTCCCTTAACAGCATTAATAGACATTAATGCCTTAGCAATATCAGAGTCTATTTTTTCATAGATAGGTTCTCCTAACCCAGCTGGCAAACCTTTTACTCTAATTTCAATTATGGCGCCTAAGGAGGAACCAGATTTTCTTGCAGTTTGTATTTCGTTTTCCCATGTTTTAATAATTTTTTTATCAGGACTCCAAAAATTATTTTTTGGAATAAAATTATTATTCCAATTATCATAATTAATTTTATGATTACCTATTTGAATTAATGCACCTGTTATAACAACTTGATTTTTAATTTTATTTTTTATGATTTTTCTTGCTATTGCCCCTGCAGCTACTCTCATCGCAGTTTCTCTAGCACTAGATCTACCACCACCCCTATAATCTCTTATGCCATATTTTTTCCAATACGTGTAATCTGCATGACCTGGTCTAAATTTACTTTTGATATCACCATAATCTTTTGATCTCTGATCTTGATTATAAATAATTAGAGAAATAGGATGACCAGTTGTTTTTCCTTCAAAAGTTCCAGATAGTATTTCAACTTTATCCTCCTCTTTTCTTTGAGTTGTAAATTTTGACTGACCAGGTTTTCTCTTATCTAAATAGGGTTGAATATCTTTTTCATTTAAATTTATGTTTGATGGTACTCCATCGACAACACAGCCAATAGCTTTGCCATGGCTTTCTCCCCATGTAGTAAAATTAAAGATTTTTCCTATTGAATTAGAAGTCATTTTTTAGAATTTGTAAATTCACCTAATAATTCTGATACACTTTCACTCTCATCAACTGCAACCATTCCTACTGTATGATAGCCACAATCGACGTGTTGTATCTCACCAGTAACAGCACTACCAAGATTACTTAAGAGATATAAAGCAGAATTTCCAACATCTTGCTGATTTACATTTCTTTTGAGCGGAGCATTAAGCTCGTTCCATTTTAGAATAAATCTAAAATCACCTATTCCTGATGCTGCCAAAGTTTTAATTGGCCCAGCGCTAATAGCATTAACTCTTATATTTTTTTCTCCTAAATCAACTGCTAAATATCTAACACTTGCCTCTAAGGCTGCTTTTGCAACTCCCATAACATTATAATGAGGCATAACTTGTTCTGCTCCATAATATGTTAAAGTTAAAATTGATCCACCATTATTCATTAAAGGTTCTGCTAGCCTACAAGCCTCTGTAAAAGAATAACATGATATATGCATAGTTTGTTTAAAATTATCAGAAGATGTATTGTAATATTTACCTCTTAATTCATCTTTGTTGGAAAAACCTATTCCATGAACAAGAAAATCTAATTCACCCCATTTATTTTTAAGTGTTTCAAAAACATTATTCATACTTAGTGAGTCTGAAACATCACAAGGAATAATAGTGTTAGAACCTATTTCTTCTGCAAGTGGCTGAACTCTTTTCTTAAGAGCTTCTCCCTGATAAGTTAGTGCAATTTCTGCTCCCTGTTCTGCTAATTTTTTTGCAATACCCCAGGCAATAGAT
>CACGRD010000049.1 GCA_902575375.1 uncultured Alphaproteobacteria bacterium | reverse complement strand
TTGTTTAATTTTTTAAATTTATTAGCTTTTTTCAAATCATATTCTGTAAATCCAATTAATTTTAAATTTCTAATTTTTTTAAAAGCCTCAAAATGTCTTAAACCTGCTTGACCAATTCCTAGTAAACCATATCTCATCAATAATTTGAAATAAGTTTATCAACTTTTTTAGTTTTTAGTAAGCTATTCTTATTAATTGCTTCTCTATAAGCTATAAAGAGAATTGATGAGAATATTATAGAAGCTCCTATCCATGTCCAAATATCAGGCACTTCCATAAAAAAGAAATATCCAATTAAAGACAGCCAAATTAGTTTTGTAAATTGTATTGGCATTATAAATGTTGTTTCAGCCATTTTTAAACATTGAGCAAAACTGAACTGTGTTATAAATCCCGCAATAGCAACAAATATAAATAATAAAAATTGATTTATATTAATGCTTTCCCAAAAGAACAACGCAATAAAAAATGTCGGAGGAACCATGAAAGCCATTTGGTAAAAAGCAGTCGTTAAACTTGAATCCTTTTCAGTAAGTTTTTTTACAATTATTATTACTATTGAAAAAGTTATTGCTGCTGATAAAAGCCATAAAGCTCCACTCTCAAAAGGTATATACCCAGGCCTTATAACAACCAAAATTCCTATAAAGCCAACAATTAGTGCAGTAATTCTTTGAATTCTAATTACTTCACCTAAAAAAATAATTGCGAGGATGGTAGTAAATAGTGGAGTAGTAAAACCTATAGCTGCTGCTTTTTCTAGTTGTAATGTTCCTATAGCTGTAAACCAGCTTATCATTGAATAAACATTAATCGCAGATCTCACAAACTGTAGTTTTATGTTATGAGTTTTCCAAGCTTCTGGGTAATTATAAATCATAAAAGGTAACATAATAATAACCCCAAACAGACATCTGTAAAATGCAATTATGAAAGGGTTTAAATCTTGTGAAAGTAGTTTTATTCCTGAAACCATAATTGCTGCTGTACCAGTACCTAATAAAGATAACAAAATTACAAATAGTTTTTTATTCATATTCTTAAAAATGTAATTTAACTAATTACAATTTGCACAACACTGGTCTACCCAATGTCCTGGCTCTACTTCAATCAAGCCCATTTCAATATTACCTCCTTTACAATCTATACCAGGGTTTGGACATCGTGTTCGAAAAACACAACCTGAAGGAGGATTAATAGGACTGGGAATATCACCTTTAAGTAGAGTTTTCTTTTTATTTTTTCTAAATATTTGTGGAGCAGTTTCAATAAGAGATCTAGTATAAGGATGTTGAGGATTTGAGAATAAATTACTTGTATTTGCAACTTCTACGATATGACCTAAATACATCACCATGACTCTATCTGCTATTTGATTTATTACTGAAAGATCATGAGAAATAAATAGAATTGTTAAAGAATACTTTTTTTTAAGTTCTAAAATTAAATTTAGAATTTGGGCTTGAATGGTTACATCTAAAGCTGACACTGGTTCATCAGCTATTATGAATTTTGGATTAAGAACTAACGCTCTAGCTATACCAATGCGCTGTCTCTGTCCCCCCGAAAATTCATGAGGATACCTATTTAAATGTTCTTTTTGCAAACCAACATCTTGAATTATTTCTTCTACCTTTTGATTAATAGAATTTTTATCCATTTTTTCATGAACTTTGAGACCTTGAGATATAATGTCATAAATTTTTTTTCTAGGATCTAAGCTAGCATATGGATCTTGAAAAATTATTTGAAAATCTTTTCGTAATTTTCTCATTTCACTATCTGATAATTTTGTAATATTCTTATTTTTATAAAAAATATTTCCCTGAGTAGGCTCAATTAATCTAATGATTGCTCTTCCGAGAGTGCTTTTGCCGGATCCAGATTCTCCGACAAGACCAAGAATTTCTCCTTCTGGAATTTCAAAGCTAACGTTTTCAACTGCTTTTACATCTCCCGATTTATTGTTAAAAAATCCATCTTTTATTGGAAAATATTTTTTTATATTTTCTACTCTAATCACGTTTGATTACACTCATAACAACATCTATCAACCCAGTGTCCTGGTTTGGCTTCAATCAAACCCATCTCAATATCTCCACCTTTACAGCCTATACCAGGATTAGGACATCTAGTCCTAAAAACACAACCAGAAGGTGGGTTTGTTGGGCTAGGAATTTCACCTCTTAGTACCTTAATTTCTCTTTTTTCATCCGAAATTTGAGGCGCTATATCAATTAATGACTTAGTGTATGAATGCAGCGGATTATTAAATAATTCTGATGTTTCTGCAATTTCCATAACATTACCCAAATACATTACCATTACATGATCTGATATTTCAGAAACAACTCCAAGATCATGAGTAATAAATATAATCGACATCCCAAGTTTTTTTTGCAGTTCTTGCATTAGGTCTATAATTTGAGCTTGTATTGTAACATCAAGAGCAGTTGTAGGTTCATCAGCAATTAAAATTTTAGGATTACAACTTAAAGCCATCGCGATCATTGCCCTTTGTCTCATTCCACCAGATAATTCATGAGGGTAGGAGTCAATTCTTTTTTGAGGCTCAGGTATGCCTACAAGATCTAGCATTTCAATAGCAATTTTT
>CACGRD010000048.1 GCA_902575375.1 uncultured Alphaproteobacteria bacterium | reverse complement strand
ATTGTATTTTTGTTGATCACGGTCTTCTAAGAAAAAATGAAGCTAATGAAGTGTCAAAAATATTTTCCAAAAAATTTGGCAAAAACTTTACTAAAATAAATGCTTCTAATATTTTTTTAAAAAATTTAAAAAATGTTTCTGATCCAGAGAAAAAAAGAAAAATTATTGGCAAAACATTTATAGAAGTTTTTGATAAAGCAGCTAAAAAAATATCAAATGTAGATTATTTAGGGCAGGGGACTCTTTATCCAGATATTATAGAAAGTATTCCATTTTTTGGTGGTCCAACAGCTAAAATCAAAAGTCATCATAATGTTGGGGGTTTACCAAAAAAAATGAAATTAAAAATTGTGGAGCCATTAAGAGAATTATTTAAAGATGAGGTAAGAAATGTTGGAAGGCAATTAAAAATAGATAAACATTTACTTTTAAGACATCCTTTCCCAGGTCCAGGTTTAGCAATCCGAATACCTGGGGTAATTGATAAAAAAAAGATCTTAATTCTTCAAGAGGCAGATAATATTTTTATAGAGTATCTAAAAGAGAAAAATCTTTATAATAAAATTTGGCAAGCTTTTGTTGTTCTTTTACCAGTAAAATCAGTAGGTGTTATGGGGGATGAAAGAACATACAATTACTCTGTTTCACTTAGAGCTATTACTTCAGTGGATGGAATGACAGCGGATTTTTATATGTTTACAAATAATCAATTAAAAGAAATATCATCTCGTATAATTAATAATGTTAAAGGTATTAACAGAGTATTATATGACTTTACATCTAAACCTCCTGGAACCATTGAGTGGGAATAATATAAATAATTGATTTTGTTATATTTTTAAATTTAAGATTTATGTATGCATTTTAAGAATTACTAAATTGCCTATATCGTATTATTAAAAAAACACATTTAAACTAACCTCAGATTTAAATTAGGAGGTATAATCAAATGAAAATATTTTTAATATTTATTACTTCAGTTCTCTTATCTTTCAATAGTTTTGCAAATACTAAAATTTCTTTTGCTTTAGATTGGAAATTTGAAGGACCAAGCGCACCTTATTTCTATGCAATAGATAAGGGACATTTTGGTGAAGAAAATTTAGAAGTTGAAATATCTGCGGGTAAAGGATCCTTAGATGCAATTCCAAAGGTTGCAACAGGAGCTTTTCCTATTGGCTTTGCAGATATAAATAGTTTAATCAAATTCTTAGATCAAAATCCTGGAGCGCCAGTTATGGCAGTTATGATGGTTTATGATAAACCTCCATTTGCAATTGCTGGAAGAAAAAGTCTTGGTGTTACAACTCCATCTGATTTAGAGGGAAAAATTCTTGGTGCGCCACCACCTGATGGTGCATGGGCACAATTCCCACCATTTGCTTCTGCAAATAATATTAATGTTGATAATATAACAGTGGAGCCAGTAGGTTTCCCAACAAGAGAACCGATGTTAGCTGAAAAAAACGTTGATGCTATAACAGGGTTTTCATTTTCAATGTTTTTAAATTTAGTTCGTCTTGGTGTTCCTGAGGATGATATATCAATAATGTTGATGGCAAACTATGGATTAGAATTATATGGTAATGCCATAATAGTTAACACTGATTATGCGGATGCAAATCCTGAAATAGTTAAAGGTTTTTTAAAAGCTGTATCTAAAGGATGGACTGATGCTATGAAAAATCCTGAAGAAGCCGTGAAGAGCATGGTTGAGCGAAATCCAGCTGCTGATTTAGCTTTAGAAACAAGAAGATTGATACTAGCAATAGAAGGAAATGTTAATACTGATTACGTAAAAGAAAACGGTATGGGTAATATTGACATTGCAAGAATGGAAAAAGCTTTAGGACAGTTAGCAGAAACATACGAATTCACATCTGATCCAGAGATTTCATCATTTTTTACCGATAAATATTTACCTTAATATTTTTTTATGGGGTAGACTATTTCTACCTCATATACTAATCATAACTTATGCATATCAATATTGAAAAGGTTTCTCATCAATATGAAACTAAACAAGGTATGCTTCCTGTTTTAAAGGATCTTTCCCTATCAATTAAAAGAAAAGGTTTTACTGCTATAGTTGGACCTTCAGGTTGTGGAAAATCTACAATAACTAGATTAGTCAGTGGATTAATTAAACCAACTAAAGGTAGTATTTTTATTTCAAATAAAAAAATTACATCCCCACTTTCTACTGTAGGAATGGCTTTTCAAAATCCAGTTTTGTTAGAATGGAGAAATGTAATTAAAAATATAATTCTTCCGCTTGAGATAGTATCAAAAAATATGACTTATAATCAAAAGAGATCGAATGCATTAGATCTGCTTAAGTTAGTGGGATTAGAAGAATTTGAAAATAATTTACCATCTGAATTATCTGGTGGGATGAAACAAAGAGTTTCACTTTGTAGATCTTTAGTTCATAGTCCAGAGGTCTTAATTTTAGATGAGCCTTTTGCAGCTCTAGATGCATTTACAAAAGAAGATTTGTGGGATGTTATGCACAAATTAAAAAAAGAAAGAGACTTCACATGTATTTTAATAACTCATGATTTAAGAGAAGCTGTTTATTTAGCTGATCAAGTAATTGTTTTATCCGGGAGACCAGCT
>CACGRD010000047.1 GCA_902575375.1 uncultured Alphaproteobacteria bacterium | reverse complement strand
AGACTATCAAATCCACCCCAGCTATATCCCAATTTGAATATTTTAAGTCTATTAAAAAATTTTTTGATTTGATTGTTTGAATATTTCTTTTTAAGCATAAATGAAAATAAACCTGTGCTACCAGAAAAATCTCTTTTCCATATTTTATGATTTTTTGTATGCGGTAATGCTGGATGAAAAACATCAGATACTAGGTCATGTTCTAATAAATATTTTGCCATTAACAATGCATTTTTTTCTATTTCTCTCATTCGAATTTCAAGTGTTGGCAAACCTCTAATTGCTAAATATACTTCATCTGATCCAGGGCATATTCCTAGAGTTTTTGCAGCAGTTCTAATTTTTCCAGCATATTTCTTATTTGATGAAACAAACCCGATTAATACATCCGAGTGACCATTTATATATTTAGTCCCCGCATCGATTATAATGTCTATTCCAAGTTTAATTGGATTGCAAAATAATGGTGATGCCCATGTATTATCCATTACAGTTGGTATATTATTTTTTTTAGCTATCTTTGTTATGAAAGGTATATCAATTATATCAAATGTAGCAGTTCCCGGAGATTCTAAATAAATTAGTTTTGTTTTTTTATTTATTAATTTTTCAAAATTATTAATTTTATTTATTGGATGAAAATATTTTATTTTTACTTTGTACTGTTTAAGAATATTTTCACAAAAAGTTCTAGTTGGGCTGTATACACTGTCATTTATTAAAACTTCATCTCCAGATTTTAATATAGCAAAAAAAGGAATTATTATTGAAGCAAGTCCAGAAGGAGACAAGACAGTATCATTACAATGATATAATTCTGAGATACTATCTTCTAATTGTTTATGAAAAGGATTTTGATTAATTCCATAAAATGTTCTTCTATCATCTGCATTTTTAATATCATTTAAATAATCCTGATAACTATTAAAGATCATAGTTGATCCTTTATAGGTACCAGGATTGATAAAACCTTTTTGTTTGAGTGGATTTCTTCCTATCTTAGTAAGCTTTGTTTTAATTTTCACTATATCTATATCTAGTATATTATTAATATTTAAACACTAATTGTAGTAAAATATTAAAATACAAAATGTATCATTTGGATTAGCTTATTAATTTGGTATAGGGAAGCAATCTTTGAAAAAAGATATTTAAATAATTATTTAAACGGAGAAAATAATATGAAAAAACTATTATCTATTTTTGCAGTTGTAGCATTTGCTTTTTCAGCACATGCTGGAACTCTTGATGATGTTAAAAATAGAGGTTTTCTAAAATGTGGAGTAACAACTGGTCTTGCTGGTTTTGCTGCTCCAGATGATAGCGGTGAATGGGCTGGTTTAGATGCAGATATGTGTCGTGCGGTTGCTGTAGCTGTTTTTGGAGACCGTTCAAAAGTAGAATTTATTACTACTACTGGTAAATCTCGTTTTCCTACATTAGCTTCGGGTGAAGTTGATATGTTAGCGAGAAATACAACTTGGACAATTAGCCGTGATGTTAATCTTGGTTTTGAGTTCGTAGGTGTAAATTTTTACGATGGACAAGGTTTCATGGTTCCATCTGCTCTTGGTGTATCAAGTGCAACTGAGCTTGATGGTGCTACTGTATGTATCCAAACAGGTACAACTACAGAGTTAAACCTTGCTGACTTCTTTAGACTAAATGGAATTAGCTATGAAGCACTTCCAATTGAAACTAATGATGAAGGTAAAGAAAACTTATTCGCTGGAAGATGTGATGTATACACAACTGATGCTTCAGGTCTTTCTTCAACAAGAGCTGCTGCTTCTAATCCTGATAAGTGGAAAGTTTTACCAGAAATTATTTCTAAAGAACCGCTTGGTCCACTTGTTAGACATGGTGATCACCAGTGGGGTGACGTAGTTCGTTGGTCTTTAAATGCAATGATTATTGCTGAAGAACTAGGAGTTACATCTGAAAACGTTGATGCTCAAATGAGCTCTAACGTTCCTGAAGTACTAAGGCTTCTTGGTGTAGAGGGTAATTATGGAGAAATGCTTGAGCTAAGTAATGATTGGGCTTACCAAATTATTAAACAAATTGGTAACTACTCAGAATCATACGAAGCAAACGTAGGTCCAGACACACCTTTAGAAATTGCAAGAGGTTTAAATGCTCTATGGACTCAAGGTGGTATTTTATACGCACCTCCATTCAGATAAATCTTAATTAAATTTAATACGGGGGGTTTTAAACCCCCCATTTTTTTTGTATATACTAGCGATGCGATCTAACTTAGGTTTTTTTTCTGATGAAAAATTTAGATCCATTTTTTTTCAAACTTTAGTTGTAGGTTTATTTGCCCTAGGTTTATTTTTTGTAATAAGTACAACTTCTTACAACTTAGAGAAAAGAAATATTGCAACTGGTTGGAGTTTTCTGCAAAATCCAGCTGGCTTTGATATAAGTTTTTCACCTTTTTTAGAATTTAAATCTACTGACACTCACTTAAAAGTTTATTTTGTTGGTGTTTTAAATACTCTTTTAGTTTCTGTTACAGGATGTATAGCTGCAACAATTTTGGGTTTTATATTGGGTATAGTAAGATTATCTTCAAATTGGTTATTAAGTCGACTAGTTTATATTTATGTTGAATTTTCAAGAAATGTACCACTTCTTCTTCAAATAATTTTATGGTAC
>CACGRD010000046.1 GCA_902575375.1 uncultured Alphaproteobacteria bacterium | reverse complement strand
TGCAATCAGGTTTTAAAAAAACTAAACTGTGGCTAGCGGAATATATTTCTGAAGTAGAAAAAGTAAAAGATTCTTTAATGGGTTGGAATAGTTCATTAGATACCAAATCGCAGATCAAACTTTTTTTTGATACGAAAGAACAAGCTATTGAATGGGCAAAAAAAAATAATTATCAATATTTTGTCGAAGAACCAAAGCAAAGAAAAATTAAACCTAAAAGTTATGCTTCAAATTTCGATACAAATAGAAAAGAGCCTTGGACACATTAAGTATAATTTCTTTCTTTATTTTTTAGACTATGATAAATGCAAATTATGCGCCCGTAGCTCAGTGGATAGAGCAACCGCCTTCTAAGCGGTAGGTCAAATGTTCGAATCATTTCGGGCGCGCCAGTGAATAGGGAGGTCTATGATACATAATGTTAAATGTCATTGCGGTGCAGTAGAATTAGAAGTTAATAATGATCTTGATATTATTAAACAATGTAATTGCTCAATTTGTAAAAGAAAAAATGCTAAAATGGCAATGGTATCTAAGGAATCTTTATCAATAATAAAAGGAAAAGAATATTTAACTTCATATAAATTTAACACGATGATAGCTGAACATTTCTTTTGTAAAATTTGTGGCATTTATACTCATCATAATAGAAGAAGCGATCCAAATGGTGCTGCAGTAAATATTGGTTGCATTGATGCAATTGATCCTTTTGAATATAAAGCTGATTTTATTGATATGAAGAATAAATAATTTATGTCATTTGAATTTTTAATCTCTAAAATTCAAAAAAATAATTTTTTACTTATAGGTAGAGCAGGAGTAGATATATACCCTGATCCACCAGGAACAAAAACTGAAAATGCCAAATCATTTGTTACTCATCTAGGAGGATCTTCTGCAAATATGGGTGTTCAATTAACTCTGTTTGGAGGTAATTGTAACCTACTCACTAGAGTCTCCGACGATGCTTTAGGCAGATTTGCTATTAATCAACTAAATCATTATGGTGTTAAGAATAAATTAGTAAAATTTGAAAAAAATGAAACAAGAATTTCTTTTGCTATAGTTGAAACTACAGTTAAAGATCATCAATCAATTATTTACAGACATAAAGCTTCTGATTTATTTTTAAATAATGATGATATTGAAAACGCTAATATACAAAACTTTGATTGTGTATTAATTACCGGGACTTCTCTTGCAGCTGAACCTTCAAGGAGCGCTACTTTATATGCTTTAGATATAGCAAATAAAAATAATATTCCTGTAATTATGGATATTGATTATAGACCATATACTTGGGAATCATCAAATAAAGCAAAAGAAGTTTATAATTTAGCATCAAGTAAATGTAGTGGTGTAATTGGTAATGATGATGAGTTTGGAGTGTTAGCTGGTGATTACAATAATGGTTTTGATCATGCTAAACAATTAGCGAAAAATGTAAGCTTAATTATTTATAAAAAAGGTGAAAAAGGTTCTATTACTTTTGCAATGAACAAAGAAATAAAAAAAGGAATATTTCCTGTTAAGCCTTTGAAGCCAACTGGAGCTGGGGATGCATTTATGGGATCATTAATAGGATCAATTTTAAAGGCTAATGATTTAGAAAAATCCATAGAGATAGGTTCAGCCGCAGCAGCTATTGTAGTAACAAAAGTTGGTTGTGCACCAGCAATGCCTAATTTGAATGAAATTTTGGAGTTTATGAAATATAATAAAATTAATGAAGGAGAATAATATGCATATTCCACCATTTGATAATAAGAACAAGCCAATTGTAGATATTGAAGACAGTAGAGTTCCTTTAAATTATTTTAACATTGTAAAATTAAATAAAGATCAATCTTTTGAATATCAAACACCTGGTTATGAAACATGTATAGTACCTGCTACTGGGACAATTAATGTAGAAATTGAAGGAATAAAAGTTGAGTCATTAGGTACTAGAACAGTTGATGTGTGGGATGGAGAACCAGAAGGTGTTTATGTTCCATCTAATACAAAAGCTCAATTTACATCTTTAGTAGATAATTCAGAAATTTTTATTGCTGGCGCAAAGTATGATAAAACACTGGAACCATTTGCTGTTCGAACAAATGAAATTGATTTAGTTCAGTATGGCTCAGATGATACAAAAACTCATAGAAAAATTAAACATATTTTAGGTGCTAAGCATCACGATAAAGTTGGAAGATTGCTTTGTAATGAACTTTATACTGTAGGGCAGGGAGGTTGGTCGGGCTTTCCACCTCATAAGCATGATACAGATCGTTTACCTGATGAAACTAGACATGATGAAACATATAATTACAGATTTAAACCTAATAATGGATTTGGTTTTCAGATGTTTCAGCAAGTTGAGGATAAAGTTGGTAAAGCTGAACATATAATTGATGGGTCAACCATTATGATTAGAACAGGCTATCATCCTTGTGTGGTGGCACCTGGGTATGAGATGTATTATTTTACTATTCTTGGAGGACTATCTCAAAGATCTCTTGTTCAATTTTTTCAACCTGAGCATGCTTATCAGGTAGAAACAATTCCAGGCATTAAAGATATGATTGCTAAATACAAATAAATGACAGCTGTAAATTTAAAAAAAATTTTAAATGATGCAAATAAAAATAATTATGCAGTAGCAGGTTTAGTTGTACTAGGCTGGGATGATGCTCTAGCTTTTACACA
>CACGRD010000045.1 GCA_902575375.1 uncultured Alphaproteobacteria bacterium | reverse complement strand
AATACCCTCAAATGTTTCAAATTTTCTTTCTATGAAAACCAATGATTTGCCTTGTCCTTTTTCAATAATAAAAAAATTATCATTTAATAAAATATTTTTTCTAATTTTGTTATCTATTTTATTAATATTATTAATTTCTTTTTCTTTTACAAAGTACCCCAAATTTTTTTCATTTAAAAAAATTAATATTGATTCATAATCAGCATTATTAAAATCTGAGATATTATTTTTTAATATATTAAATTCTAGATTTTGAAGATTTATATATTTTATTTTTATATTGTATAATAAATCTATTTCATCATTTGATGTATCGAGGTTATTAATACTAGTGTTAAATATATTTTCTAATATAATTTTTCTAATATAATCAATTTTTATATTATCTAAGATATTTTTGTTATTAATTTTATAATTGTATTTTTTATTATTATCCTTGTTTGCTGAATAAATTTCTTCAAATATTTCATTGATTTTATTTTCGTAACTTACTTTATTTTCTAAATTTTTATAATATTCATAAAACAAGTTTGCAGATATAAAATCATTTATAATTATTTGCTGTTCTATATCTTTATTACTTCCTACAAAATCTAGATATTCTATCCTTTTTTCTAAATCAAAAGAGGTAAACGCATAATCATTAATTTTAAAAATTATTTTATTTTCTGTACTATAAGCAATAAGAGTATATGATAATAATAATAATGAAAGTAAAAAATTTATAATTTTTTTATTAATTATTTTCAAATTTATTTTCATTAATATTAACATTCTCCCATTTAATATCTCTATCATTATCTGTTGAAACTAAGTTAGTCGATTTGTAGCTTCCTATATTTTTAAATGAAAACATTAGTGTTAAAATATCCTGAGGTTTGAGATTATCCTCTTCATATGATTTTCTAGCAAAGTCTATATTAACACCAAAACATTCATCAAAATAACTATATCCAACTGAATATTCTTTATTAATCTCTTCTTTAAGATCATACAACCCTGAAAAATTAATTTTAGAAAATTTTGAGAACTTCTTACTCACTAATGAATAATTAATTGTTTCTGTATCTTTAGTTACAATATTATTAGTTTTTGAGTTTTCATCTAGGTAAGATAACTTAATTGTTCCATATGACATATCAGATTTTAAATTAATATTTTGTTTTTTCAAATAAGCATCATTTATGTCATATCTAAAATTATAAGATATTTCATTTGTTTTGTAATATTCAATAGATCCTATTAAATCACTAAGATTTTCATCATTTCCTTGTTCTTTATGAAAATTGCTATTGTTTGTAAACTCATATGATTGATATAGTTTTGAGTTAAAATTTGAAGTATACGCTGATAATCCAAAAGTTATTCTTTTAGAATTATCCATTTTATCATTTCCACTAAATCTATTTAATCGATATATGTTATCTATATTAAAATCATTATTTGTTGAATCTTCATTTGAGAGTTTATTGCTGTTAGAAATCCCAGGAGTAATTACAATTTTTAATTTAGGATTGAATGTTAAATTTGATGAATATTTTTTTATTTTAAAAGGGCTTTCCGTACTAATACCTACTATAGGAAAGAATCTATAATATGATCCAGTTTTATAATTATTATTATTTATTAATTTATTTTCTGTATTAAATGCTTGATTGTATATTTCCGCATCTAAAGATATTTTAGAATTGAGATTTACAAATTCTTTTTTAAAGTTAAATTTATGTGAAATTTTCTGTTGTTTTTTTGCATGAATGAGCGAGCTTTTTTCCCTGAATATATTATAAAATTCATAAGTTGAATGAGACAAATAACCAAGTTTATTTTGATATCCAGAAAAATATTTAATTTTTGGAAATACTGTAGGGATAGTTTTGTTATCTTCATTTTCTTGGTTAGTTTGATAAAAATTAAGACTTAAGTTTAATTGATCATCAATTGTTCTAAGATTAAATCCTTCTAAGTTAAAATTAGTTGCTAAAGAATTAGTATAACTTAGATCATCATTAGGTTTAGTTATTTGTATATAATTTTTAGAAGTTTGTATTGCAGAGTTTATATTAATTCTGTATTGATGATTTAGATTTTTATTAAATTTTGTAATTAAACTAGCATCAGTTAGCCATTTGTTATTGTTCTTTTCTTCAAAATTAGAATCAAATGTTAAATCAGTTTTAAAATTACCTCCTGATAAAATTTGATTGTAATCAAAAATAAATCTTTGTGAAGCGTCAACACCTCCACCATAATTTATTATTGGAGTAAATAAGAGTTCTTTGTCAATATCGATATTAAAATAGTATGGAAAAGAAGTTGCTTGAGATGTTTTGGTATCAAAAAAATTTAATGCTACAGAAGGTGTTAAAAAACCTGACTTTCTTTCTTTTCTCAATGGTGAGGGTGCAACAATATAAGGTATATAAAATACAGGTGTATTTAATACTCTCATTTTCGAGTGTTTTTGATATAAAAACAAATTATTATTATCATGAAGTATTTTTTCACCTTCTAATTGCCATGTCGGACATATAAAATTACCTATTTTGATTCTGGAATTACAGGGAGTGTAAACTCCTTTAGTTATAATATCAATTTTTCCATTTCTCTTTAATTTTTTTCCAATTATTCTTGATCCATCATTTAGTTTAATTTTAGGATTGTTAAATTCAGCTAATTCAAGGTCTTTCAAAAAATAACCATTTTCCCCCTGATAAAAATTATCTCCTTCATCTTTAAATGTAAATTTAGAAGGTAAAGTTATTTTTTCATTAGTTTGATTTATGATAATTAAATCTGATAAAATTAATTTATTATCTTGAAATACTTTTGCATTTCCTTTTGCTATAATATTTTTCTCTTCATCATAAGAAATAGAGTCAGCATAAATTAATATTTCTTTAGCATTATTAAAATTTGGAAATATAACTAAAAATAATAAAAAAATTAGGAAATTTAAATTTATTTTTTTATTCATTCTCAATTTTTATAACTTGATAAAGTCCTATAAATAGCGGAATTAGAAAAATTACTAAATAAGATATAAGGAAATTTAATGTCAGACTAATAGTTAATTTTGTTATAATTTCTCTTAATAAAAAAATTAAAAAACCAATTGCAATTGCTATAAATAAAACTTTAAAAAAATTTTCATTCCTCTGGAACTTCGCTGTAAAACCCAAAATTACAAAGGCTATTACTACCGCAAAGAAAGGTTTTAAAATTTCAGATAGATAATACAATCCAATTTCAGAT
>CACGRD010000044.1 GCA_902575375.1 uncultured Alphaproteobacteria bacterium | reverse complement strand
ATGATTGGATATCAAGTACATATAGAAATCATGGTCATGCTATAGCTAAAGGTTGTGAATTAAACGAAATTACTTCTGAAATTTATGGAAGAAAAACTGGAATTTGCAAGGGGCGAGGCGGTAGTATGCATATAAGTGATTTTAGCAAAGGTATGCTTGGTTCATTTGGAATTGTTGCAGCTGGTCCAGCAGTAGTTTTAGGAGCAGCTTTGCAAGAAAAAATAAATAAGAGTAATAAAACTTGTGTATCTTTTTTTGGTGATGGTGCAATTCATAACGGAGCTTTTCATGAGGCTGCAGGTTTAGCAAAGCTATGGGATATACCAATGATTTTTGTTTGTGAAAATAATGGTTATGCGGAAGCTACTGCAACTGATTGGCATTTAAATACAAAAGAATTATCAGATATAACTAAAGCTTATGACATGCTCTCGTACATTGGTGATGGCAATAATGTATTTGAAGTTTACGACATTACCAAAAAAGCTATTAATGAAGCTAAACAAAAAAATACTCCCATATTTTTAGAATTTAAAAACTACAGATTTTCTGGACAATACGAAGGCGATACTCAACTATATCAACCACAAGAAGAAATTGATAAAGCAAAACAAAATGATCCAATAAAGTTAGCAAAAGAAAATTCATCAAAATATGGTTTGAATAAAAATGATTTAGAAAAAATTATTAATGAAGCTAATGAAGAGGTTGATAAAGCATTTGATTTTGCTGATACTCAACCTTGGCCTCAACCAGAGGATGCACTTGAAGAAGTATACGTAAACTATCCATTGGAAATTAATAGATGACAATAAAAACAGTTAAAGATGCAATTAATGATGCCTTAGTTCAATCATTTGAAGAAGATAAAAATGTTATTTTGATGGGTGAAGATATTGCAGGAGGTAAAGGTCGAGAACAATATCAAGGTACACAAGATGCATGGGGAGGACCTTTTGGTGTTACTCAGGGACTTTATACTAAATTTGGTGGCGAAAGAGTTCGAGATACTACTATTGCAGAAGCAGGTTTTTTCGGTGCCGCTATTGGAGCTGCAATGACAGGCTTACGACCTATTGTTGAATTAATGTATGTTGACTTTGCAGGTGTATGTTTTGATCAAATGATGAATCAAGCTGCTAAAGTGAGATACATGTTTGGCGGCAAGCAAAAAGTACCGATGGTTGTAAGAACTGTAGTCGGTGCAGGATTTCGCGCAGGTAGTGAACATTCACAAACTCTTTATAGTCTTTATACTCATATACCAGGGCTAAAGGTTGTTGCGCCATATGATGCATATGATGCCAAAGGTCTTTTACTATCCTCAATTAAAGATGATGATCCAGTAATTTTTATGGAACATAAAAGATTGTATATGACAAGTTGTGAAGTACCTGATGATTTAAAACCCATTCCACTTGGTAAAGGTAGAATAAGAAGAGAAGGAAGTGATGTTACTATAATTGCTATTCAAAGAATGAACTTATTCGCTGAAGAAGCAGCTAATGAATTAGAAAAAATTAATATTAGCTGTGAAATAGTTGATCCAAGAACTTATTCACCACTTGATGAAGAATTAATTTTTCAATCAGTCAAAAAAACTGGCAATGTTATAGTTGTTGATGAATCAAACCCTAAATGTTCTTTAGCTTCAGAAATATCTTCTTTAATTTCTGAAAAATGTTTTTCAGATTTAAAAGCTGCAGTAATTAAAATAACCGCTCCACATACTCCTGTACCATTTAGTCCACCAATGGAAGATTTTTATATTCCTTCAACAAAAAAAATAATTGATGCTGTAAAAATGTTAAAAGATGTATAAATTTAAAAAATTAAAGTAAATATTTTATTTCATGCAAGTCCCTAAAAAAATTTTAGATAAATTCCCAAAATTATCAAAAGAAATTTTGCTTAACAATTTATCCTTACCAAGTGGAAAAAATAAAATGATACTTGATACAGATACCGCTAATGAAATAGATGATCAATTTGCATTAGCATGGACATTATTATCAAAAGATAAAATTGACCTATTAGGAGTTACTGCTGAACCTTATTCTTTCCGACATCATAAAGACGAATTAATAGAAGCATTCGATATAATATCTAACAATAAAACTATTGATAATACTAAAGAAAATTTAGTTTCTGATTATAGATCTTGGGTTAATGGACTCATAGATGCAAATATTCATCCAAATGATATTTATTTTGATACACCAGAAGAAGGAGTTGAAAAAAGCTATCAAGAAATAATTACTATATTTAAAAAACTGAATATTAAACATGAAGGAATGGTGTTTAGAGGTTCGCCTAAATATTTAGAAAATTATAACGAACCAATAGTAACTGAATCTAGTAAATTCATAGTAGATATGTGTAAAAAATATTCAAATGAAAAGATTTATGTTTGTGCAATAGGTTGTCTTACAAATATCGCTTCGGCACTTTTAACAAACCCAGAAATTATTAAAAATTTAGTAGTTGTTTGGACATCTGGTTTTCCTACATACAGTTTTAATAATAATAAAAATTCATTGAATTTAGTTCAAGATGTTTTGGCATCTCAATTACTTTTTGAATGTGGTGTTGCACATGTTTATTTACCAGGTTTCAATGTGGGGGCGCAGTTAACTCTTTCATTGCCCGATATGAAAGAATTTGTAAAAGGAAGAGGGGAAATTGGTGATTACTTATATTTTCTATACACAAATAACCCTTTGCATAAACAAAGAGGTGTTTTAGATCAAAGTTGGAGAACATGGGTAATATGGGATGTTATTAATATTGCTTGGCTAATAAATCCAAATTGGGTACCTACAAAAATTATCAATTCCTCATCTCTTGATAATGAATTGTACTGGATTAAAAATGATAGCAATAATCTTATTAGAGAAGCCTTTGGTGTTAATAGAGATGAAATTTTTAATGATTTTTTTAAAAAATTAAATAATCTTAAATGAAATTAGGAGTTCATTCAGCAACATTTGTTAAAAATTGGTCAGAGAATATTACTCCTTATATTAAACTTTGTAGAGATGCTGGTTACTCTTCAGTTGAAGTATCATTACTAGGTCAAAACGAAAAGTCAGCCATAGAAATAGGTAAATTAAGTAAAGATCTAGATATTAATATTACATGTACAACAGGTTTGTCTAAGGATGAAGATATAACAAGTAATAATCAAAATATTAGAAAAAGAGGTAAGGATAAACTCATAGAGGCTATTAATTTGACTTCTCTTATGGGGTCTAAAATTTTATCTGGGGTTATACACACTGCATGGGGAATAAGTGATAATTATGGAAAAGATAAATCTCTTAAATATAAAAATTCATCAAATACTCTAATCGGATTAACAGACATTTTAGAAGATAAAGATATTAAATTAGGAATAGAGCCTCTAAATAGATATGAAACTGATTTTATTAACACTGTTGATGAAGGTTTAGAATTATGCTCGATGATCAACCATTCTCACATTGGTTTATTGTTAGATGTTTATCATATGAATATAGAAGAGAAAGATATGTGCGCGTCAATTCTCAAAGCAAATCATAATATTTTTCATTTTCATGTAGCAGAAAATGACAGAGGTATACCTGGTTCAGGAGGGTTAAATTTTAATAGAATTTTTGAAACTTTAAATACAATAAATTATTCTGGTAATGTTACTTTAGAAATGTTTATTCAATCAAACCAAGAGACAAGTAAAGATTTATTTACATGGAGAAATATTGAAGATAATCCTTTTGATGCAATTCAAAAATCTTATAAATATTTAAAGAATTTTATTAAATGATAGAATT
>CACGRD010000043.1 GCA_902575375.1 uncultured Alphaproteobacteria bacterium | reverse complement strand
TACTTTATCTTCGTATGCTGGACCAATGCCTTTTTTAGTTGTTCCTAATTCTTTTTTTCCTCTAAAGGTTTCATTTATTTCATCAAGAAGTTTATGAATAGGCAAGATTAAACAAATATTATCAGCAATATATAAATTGTCTTTGTTTACCTCTATTCCTTGCTCTTTAAGATTATCAACTTCATTAATTAGTGCCCACGGATCTAAAACGACACCATTACCTATAGCACATTTTTTATTATTAATTATTCCTGAAGGTAATAAATTAAGTTTATAAACATTATTATCTACTTTAATTGTATGACCTGCATTATTTCCACCTTGATATCTGACTATCAAGTCAGCTTTAGAAGAAATCCAATCAACGATTTTGCCTTTGCCTTCATCTCCCCATTGGGTTCCAACTATCGTATAAAACATTAGATTTGCTTAACTATATTATTAATCAGATAATACTTGATTCCAAACTTTTTTGCCTCTTTTTTTATATCAATATTATCTTCAAAAGTTTTAAATAAACTATAACCTTTATTTATTAATTTTTGTTTAATTTTATCATTTGTATTGAATGAGATTAAAATTTTTTTATTTTGATTAGTTAATGATGAAGATCTTAAAATTGTATCCATGTAACAAGTGTATCCTATAGCAGTCTCAGAATTACTACCATATTTTAGATTATATCGGCCTCCTCCTGCTATTTCACCTCTTACATCTTTGGCAAAAAAAGTAAATTTTATCCCTTTGTAGTAATTTTTATTTTTTTGAAAGTCAAAAAAATCTACATTTAAAGAATCATTTTTTGAAGTTTTAATTAAATTAGCAATTTTTACAAGTCTTTCAACCTCGTTTGAAAATCCTATTGTTCTATTTAACTTTGATATATATTTTTTTTTGGTTTGAATTGAACCAGAACATAAATGTAAAGTTTTAAATGAATTATATAATTCATTTTTTTTTAATGACTTTAAACAATTATTAATATCTTTTAATTTAATATATTTTTTTAGTTTATTTTTTAAATCTTTATTAGTTATTTTTTTAAGCAAACTATCGAGAAAAAAAGGCGCTGCAATTTCAATAACAATGTTTTTAACTCCAATTTTTTTTAAAGTTTCGTAAGCAAGATTAATAATTTCTACATCCGCCTTGTAGCTTTCAGATCCTATAATCTCTGCACCAACTTGTTGAAATTGTCTTTCAGGTCTTAAAATTGTTCCCATTTTTCTGACAACTTCACCATAATAACATAGTTTAAGTGGTCGTACTTTATTGGCTAGTCTAGATGAGGCAATTCTTATTATTTGAGGAGTTATATCATTTCGAATACTTAATTGATCATTTTTTTTGTTAGTCTTTAAAGTTAGAGTATTGTGATCTAAATTTTTACTAAACTCAACTAGTGGAGTCTTAATTAAAGTAAAACCATTATCTCTAAAATAATTTATTATGCTATTTTTGTATTTATGTTCAATAGATGCATCAAAGTTTAGGCTATCTTTAAAACCTGCAGGTACTAAAAATTTATTAACCAAGATAGGGCCTTACTAATTTTTTTATTTCTAGAGACTTTTTTTTAACCTCAGTAATTTCTTGCCCTTCAACCAGTATTCTTACTAATGGTTCAGTTCCAGATAGCCTAACAAGAGATCTTATTTTTTTATTATTGTATAGTTTATCGTTTTTTAACTTGCCAAGAATTTTTAATAGTTTTGTATTCTTTGTTTTATACCTTAAGTTAATTTTTTCTTGAGCAAAATCACTGTACAAATCAAAAAGTTTACTTGCCTTATTTTTATTTGATATCAAAATTTCAGTAATTTTTAAAGCTGCTAAAATTCCATCGCCAGTATTAGAATGTTCTGACAATATTATATGTCCTGATTGTTCACCACCAATCATAGATTTAGATTTTTTCATTTGGTTTATAACATTTATATCTCCAACAGCTGTTCGTTTAATATTTAATTTTAATTTATTTGTAAGATAATTTTCTAATCCCATGTTAGACATGACCGTTATAATAACATCATGTTGATTAGATTTTTTCTTAGGTTTTACATAACGTTTGCATAGCAATCCTATAATCTTATCACCATCAACCTCTTTTCCTTTTTCATCTACAACTATTAATCTATCTCCATCACCATCAAATGCAAACCCAATATCTGCCTTTTCTTTTATGACATTTTGTGAAAGTGATTTAACGTCAACTGCACCACAATTTTTATTAATATTCAAACCATCGGGATTATTATTTATCGCTATTACATTATGACCTAATTCCCAAAATAAATTTGGGGCTATATTGTATGTTGCTCCATTCGCACAATCTAAAACAATTTTTAATTTTTTCTTGGAAGGCTTTTTATTTAAAGTACTCTTTAAAAATTCTGAGTACCTGCCTGAAGCATCTTCTAATCTTTTTGCATTTCCAGATACAAATGTGTTATTTGTTACTTTAGAATATTTTTTATTATTTAAAACTATATTTTCAACCTTTTTCTCTATTAATGAACTTAATTTTGTTCCAGTACTGTCAAAAAAATTTAAGTCCATTATATTCATATGTATTATGAGAAGCTGTAATCATTACACCAATATCAGCTCTTAAAGTTTTAATCATCAATGGTACAGCGGGTGTTGGAAGTGGACCAACTAAAATTACATCCATGCCCATAGAAATAAATCCAGCTGTAACAAGAGGCTCGTATAAATAACCAGATAATCTTGTATCTTTACAGATTACAACCCTACTATTTTTAGAATTTTTCTTTTTTAGAAGAAATGCTACTGTCTTAGATATTTTTAGACAGGTTTCTGCAGAAAGAGGTTCTTCATTAACTAAGCACCGTATACCATCGGTACCAAATATTTTAGACATTTGTGTCTTTTATTCAAAAATATAAATAAAGTGAAGTAATTAAATTAGTTTGCCGGTGCTGTAGCTGATCCGCCTGTTTTTGGAACAGATGTAGCTGGTTTTTTTGGTGTGTTTATATCATTATCAAAATCATCTCGAGTTGGCTTTATACCTTTGATTAAATCTTTAATTTCATCACCTGATAATGTTTCATACTCTAACAGCCCCTTTGCTACTATGTGCAATTCTTCAATATTATCTTGAAGTATTTTTCTACAATTATTTTCAGCCTCTTCTGCAAGAGATCTAACCTCTTCATCAATTAATTTTGCTGTCGAGTCAGATAAATTTTTTGATTGTGCAACAGAATGCCCTAGGAAAACTTCCTCACTATCACTGTTATATCTAAGACGGCCTAATTTTTCACTCATACCCCATTCAGTAATCATTTTTTTTGATAGATTTGTAACCATTTGTATATCGCTTGCCGCACCATTGGTAATTTTATCTTTACCAAAAATCATTTCTTCTGCAATTCTGCCCCCAGTAGCTATTAATAAATGAGCTTTCATTTGGTCTTTACGCATAGACAGCTGATCCTTTTCAGGAAGTCTCATAACCATACCTAAGGCTCTGCCTCTCGGTATTATAGTTGCTTTATGTATCGGATCAGAGGCTGGTGAGTGAAGAGTTGCTACTGCATGACCAGCTTCATGGTATGCTGTAAGTTTCTTTTCATCTTCTGACATAACCATAGATCTTTTTTCAGCACCCATCATCACTTTATCTTTAGCACTTTCAAAATCATCAAGTGTTACCATTCTTTTGTTTTTTCTAGCAGCTAGTAATGCTGCTTCATTGACTAAGTTTGCTAAATCAGCTCCAGAAAAACCTGGCGTCCCCCTTGCAATAATTTTTGAGTCAAATTTTGGTGAAACTTTAATTTTTTTAATATGAACTTTAAGTATTTTGTCTCTTCCCATTACATCAGGATTATTAACTGTAATTTGACGGTCAAATCTTCCTGGTCTAAGCAAAGCTGGATCAAGAACATCAGGTCTATTTGTTGCCGCAATAATAATTACACCTGCATTGGCTTCAAATCCGTCCATTACTTGCAAGAGCAATTGCAGGAGAAGCAAATGTTCCTTTCTTTTCTATTTCAGGATCAGATTTTGTTGAAATG
>CACGRD010000042.1 GCA_902575375.1 uncultured Alphaproteobacteria bacterium | reverse complement strand
TACCTCCTACAATTGCAGAGGCAAAGATAGGTAAAACTAAATTAAGATAAATTAAAGGTTTATAATTTTTATCTAAACCATATAAAGTTCCTGCAACACAGGCTAAGACACCAACGATTACCCATGTAATTAATACAACTCTATCCGGATTAATACCAGATAATAAAGCTAAATCTTCATTATCTGAGAAAGCTCTCATTGATTTTCCTGTTTTTGTTTTTTGTAAGAACCAAAACGTAAAAGATAAAAGTAAAATAGTAATTAATATTGTAATAACTTGAGAAGATTTTAACGCTAAACCTTCATTTAACCCTGTCATAACTTTAAATTCTTTTGCTTTCATTATAAATTTTTGACCATCAGAAAATTTTATAGTTTCTGTACCAATAATAATTCTTATTATGGCATTAATAACAAACATTAATCCTATTGAAACCATAGCTAAGACAACAGGTACACTTTTTTGATATCGATAATACTGAAAAACAAATTTATCAGAAATGATACATAGGGTAATAGTTGAAATTATGCCTAAAGGTATAGCTAATAAAGCTGTTGGTAAAATTCCTAAGCCAATATTTTGTGATTGGAAAAACCAAGTAAATAAAATTGTTATCATTGCGCCAAATGACATAATTTCTCCATGCGCAAAATTTGCAAAACGAAGTATTGCATAAACAAAAGTAACACCAAGTGCGCCAAGAGCTAATTGAGAGCCATATGTTACTCCTGGTACAATAATAAAATTAAGAAGAACGATAATTGAGTTTAATAAATCTATCATTTAACCACCTAAAAAGGATTTTCTTACTTCTTGGTTATTTAGGAGTTCTTCTCCTGAGCCTTCATGACTATTTTTTCCATTTACTAATACATATCCTCTATTCGCAATACTTAATGCTTGTTTAGCATTTTGTTCTACCATAAGTATTCCAACACCAGTTTTACGAACCTCTATTATTCTAGCAAATAACTCATCCATAACAATTGGTGAAACTCCTGCTGTTGGCTCATCTAACATTAAAATCTTAGGTTTTGTCATAAGTGCTCTCCCAAAAGCCACTTGCTGTCTTTGACCTCCTGATAATTCTCCTGCACTTTGATTTCTTTTCTCTTTTAAAATAGGAAAAAGATCATAAACATCATTAATGGTATGAATAATGTTATCCTCTCTTAAAAACCCTCCCATTTCTAGATTTTCTTCTACTGTCATACCAGTAAACACATTATTTGTTTGAGGAACAAATGCCAATCCTAAATTAATTCTGTTTTGAGGTAGCATTGAAGAAATTTCCTCATTTGAATATTCAACAGAACCTGAAGTTAAACTTAGCATACCAAGCAATGCTTTCATTGCTGTTGATTTCCCTGCTCCGTTTGGACCAACGATAACAACAATTTCACCCTCGTTAACTTCTAGATTAATATCTTGAATTATATCAACCCCACCATATCCAGCTGTTAAATTTTTACCAATTAAATTACTCATAAAGTTCTAATTCTTATTAATACCTTTTCCTAAATAAGCTTCTATAACTGTTTCATTATTTTTAACTTCATTAAAATTTCCTTTAAATAAAACTGAACCCTCCGCCATAACAATTACAGGATCACAAATTTTTTCTATGAGATCCATATCATGTTCAATTACGAAAAAAGTATACTTCTTTTCTTTATTTAATCTTAATATTGCATCTGTAATTTCATTGAGAAGTGTTCTATTAACTCCAGCTCCTACTTCATCAAGTAAAACGATTTGAGGATCAACCATCATGGTTCTACCTAACTCAAGTAGTTTTTTTTGACCACCAGATAAGTTACCTGCAAGTTCTTGAGTTAAGTGACTTAAATTTAAAAAATTTATTACTTCTATAGCTTTTTGTCTTATTTCTTCTTCTTGTTGTTTTACTTTAGCATTACTTAATAAAGCATATGATAATTTTTCGCCAAATTGATTTGGTGGTACCATCATTAAATTTTCAAGAACAGTTAAAGTTGAAAATTCATGGGCAATTTGAAAGGTTCTTAGAACTCCTTTAGCAAATAACTCGTGTGGTTTTAAAAAAGAAATATCTTCATTATTAAGAATTATATTTCCCTCATCTGGATCATATAATCCTGCAATAGTGTTAAATAATGTTGTTTTTCCTGCACCATTTGGACCTATTAAACCTGTAATGGAACCCATTTCAACTTTCATTGATGCATTATGAACTGCTTTTAATCCTCCAAAAAATTTATTAACATTATTTATTTCAAGCATTATGTAATTTCTTTAAATTTGCATTCAATTCTGCATTAAGAACTAATCCTATAGATAAAATTATAGCAAGCATTGCTGAGCCCCCATAAGAAACTAAAGGTAATGGAATTCCAACAACTGGCATTAATCCAGATACCATAGATATGTTCATTATCACATATATAAATAAATTACTGCCAACTCCGATAGAAAGAATCCTACCAAAGATATGATTTGATTTAATGCTTATATAAAAACAAACTGAAATTAATAAAAGAAATAGTAAAATTATAAACATTGTACCAATAAAACCAAATTCTTCTCCAATTAACGTAAATATAAAATCAGTTTGTTTTTCAGGTAAATATTGTAGATAAGATTGAGAGCCTTCCAGAAATCCTTTACCAGTTAAACCACCTGATCCTAAAGCAATTTTTGATTGTATGAGTTGATATCCCCTTCCAAGTGCATCTGCTTCAGGATTTAAAAAAGAGAAAATTCTATCTTTTTGATATGGTTGTAAGTAATTTAATGACAAAGGAATTAATAAAATTAGAACAAAAAATCCTAATATAAACTTCCAAATTCTTATTCCACTTGCAAATAGAACGAGAATTCCAAGCATTGCTATGCTTAAAGCTGTTCCAAGATCTGGTTGAGCTACTACCAAAGCAAAAGGTAAAAACAAAATTAAAATTGGAAAAAATAAATTTTTTATTCTTTTAATTTCATCAAATTTTAAATCATGATAAAATCTTGCCAGTGCAAGTATAATAGTTATTTTTATTAATTCCGAAGGTTGAATGCTAAAGCCAAATAAATTTATCCATCTAGTTGCGCCTTTACCAAAAACACCAATTAATTCAACAGAGAGCAAAAGTAACAAAGATAAAATAAAAAAGACATATGCAAATTGATAAATATACTTGATATTTAATAATGCTAGAATAACTGCTAAAAAAATAAAAAAAGCTAATCTAAATAAATGTCTTGATGCCCAAGGACTATATGATCCTCCTGCAGCAGAATATAAACCTGCTGCTCCAATAAATGAAATTAATATTACTAAAAAAATCAATAAATAATTTAAGTTTTGAATTTTATTTAACATTAAGTTTCTAATTTTTTTATAAATTGAAAAATTTCTTTTGCTATAGGCGCAGCAGTTGATGCACCTGAGCCTCCATGTTCAATAACAACCGAAACAGCATATCTAGGTTTTTCTACTGGCATGTATCCTACAAATAAAGCGTGATCCCTTTTTTTCCATTCTTCTTCTTTTTTCCTAAAATCTTCACTTTCTCTTTCAGCCACAGTTATTCTTCTAACTTGTGAAGTACCTGTTTTACCTGCAAAAGGTGTAGATTCTGATCTTGAATTATATGCTGTACCTTTACTTTCATTAACAACTTTAAACATTGAACTTTTGATAATTTTAATTGCATTCTGATATTTTTCTAATTTTTCAAATTCAAAATCATTATTTTTTTTGATTATATTTGGTCTTACATTTTTTCCATTAGAAGCAATTATCGAAGTCATTACCGCAAGTTGAAGTGGATTAGTTAATACAAATCCCTGTCCAATTGCTGAAATTAAAGTCTCTCCAGGATACCAACTTTCATCATATTTTTTCTTTTTCCAATGACGTGAAGGAATGATACCTTTTTTTTGATTAGGTAAGGGGACATCATAAATTTTTCCTAAACCAAAATCTTTAGCAACTTCAGCAATTTTATCTATGCCTATCTTTTTCGAGATTTCATAAAAAAAAACATCACATGACTCTTTAATTGCATCACTTACATTCATTAATCCATGACCATTATTTTTCCAACAATGATAAAGTCTATCACCCAAACCAATTTTTCCACTACAAAAA
>CACGRD010000041.1 GCA_902575375.1 uncultured Alphaproteobacteria bacterium | reverse complement strand
AGCTAAATCAGTTAAAGAAGTAAAAAAAATAAAAGACGGCATTAATATCAAAAAAAATTTTGAAAATGAGATTAAAGAAGTTCAAGAAACAGTAAAAATGACCGAGAATGAATTTTCAAAAAAAAATTAATTTATTATTTTTGTAATGGCTGAAGAAAAATTTGAAGAAATGTCTCTAATAGGGCATCTTACTGAATTACGAAAAAGACTACTATGGAGTTTTTTATATATTTTATTAATCTTCATTGTTTGTTTTTACTTTGCAGATGAATTATTTGCCTTTTTAGCCAGTCCTTTAGTAGAATTATTTGATAAAGATAAAGGTCAAGGTTTTATTTATACAGCCTTACAAGAAGCTTTTTTTACAGAATTAAAAATAGCTTTTTTCTTTGCTTTATTTTTTTCATTCCCATTAATTGCAATACAAATATGGAGATTTATTGCACCAGGATTATACAAAAAGGAAAAGAGAGCTTTTTTACCCTATTTAGTTGCTACACCAATTTTATTTTTCGCAGGTGGATCAATGGTTTATTATATTATTGCGCCATTGGCATGGTCTTTTTTCCTATCTTATCAAAACCTTGGTTCTAGTGGTGTTCCTATTCGATTAGAAGCTAAAATGGGAGAATATTTATCCCTTATGATGCGATTTATTTTTGCTTTTGGTCTAGCATTTCAGCTTCCTGTTGTTTTATCTTTAATGGCAAGAGTAGGGATGGTTACTTATGAATCACTTAAAAAATTTAGAAAATATGCAATTGTGTTAGCATTTTTATCAGCTGCATTTTTAACTCCACCTGATCCATTTAGTCAAATAAGTTTAGCTCTGCCAATTATATTTTTATACGAAGTTTCAATTTATATTGCAAAACTAATACAAAAAAATAAAGATAAGTAATGCATAATATTAATTTTATCAGAGAAAATCCAACAGAGTTTGATAATTATATGAAACAAAGAGGTGAGCATCCAATATCAAATAAAATATTAGAACTAGATAAAGTTAAAAGAGAAACTCAGACTGTTCTTCAGAACCTTTTAGCAGAAAGAAACTCTATTTCTAAAAATATTGGTATACTTAAAAGTGAAAAAAAAGATGCTTCATCAGAAATGAGTAAAGTTGATGAAATTAAAAATAAAATTAATAATTTAAAGGAACTTGAAACAATTAAAGACGAAGAGCTAAAAACTATCCTCTCTAGACTCCCAAATATAGCTGATATGACTGTACCTATAGGAAGCAATGAGGCAGACAATACAAAATATAGAGAATGGGGTAAAAAACCAGGATTTGATTTTAATCCTAAAACACATTTTGAATTAGGGGAAGATTTAGGTTTAATGAATTTTGAAACTGCTTCTAAATTATCAGGATCTAGATTTGTTTTATTAAAAAATCAACTTTCTAAACTGGAAAGAGCAATAGCAAATTTTATGTTAGATAAGCATACGAATGAAAATGGCTATATTGAAATGCATGTTCCTTATTTAGTAAAATCAGATACGTTATACGGGACTGGCCAATTACCTAAGTTTGCAGAAGATTTGTTTACCGCAGGAGATGACCACTGGTTGATTCCCACAGCTGAAATACCACTTACCGCACTTCATAGTAATGAAATACTAAATATTAATCAGCTCCCTATGCGTGTAACTTCTTATACCCCATGTTTTAGATCTGAAGCTGGTGCGGCTGGAAAAGATACAAGAGGCATGCTCAGACAACATCAATTTACTAAAGTCGAATTAGTATCATTAGTGGAACCAGAGCATTCAAAAGATGAGCTTGAGAGAATGTTAAGTTGTGCTGAAGGAATTCTTCAAGACTTAAATCTTCACTATAGAGTAATGACTCTATGTACAGGCGATATGGGTTTTAATGCTAATAAAACTTATGACATAGAGGTATGGCTTCCTGGTGAAGATAAATATAGAGAAATATCAAGTTGTTCAAATTGTGGTGATTTTCAAGCTAGAAGAATGAATACTAGATATAAATTAGAAAATAAAAATGTTTTTGTTCATACACTCAATGGTTCTGGGTTAGCAGTAGGAAGAACACTTATTGCTATTCTCGAGAATTATCAAATGAAAGATGGAAACATTAAAATACCAGAAGTTTTAAAAAAATATTTTAAAAATTCTGATACTCTTATCTAGTGCTTGATGTTAGAAAAATAAGATTAATACTTGAGTTACGAGAGTCTGGTATTAGTAATCCTGAAGTTCTCTCGGCAATTGAAAAAATTCCAAGAGAAAAGTTTATTAGTGAAACTTACAGAAATCAAGCTTATGAAAATATAGCTTTACCAATTGAAAATAATCAAACAATTAGTCAGCCTTACGTTGTAGCCCGGATGACTGAATTACTTGATGTTAAAAGTAACCACAAGGTGCTAGAAATAGGTACTGGTAGTGGATATCAGTGTGCAGTGTTATCAATCTTAGCACGTCGTGTATACACTATTGAAAGAATTAAAAATTTACATGAAAGTTCTAATAATATCTTTGAGAAATTAAAATTAACTAATATTGTTTCAAAATATGATGACGGTAATAATGGTTGGATTGAACAAATACCTTTTGATAGAATAATATTTACAGCAGCATCAAAAAAAATAAATAATGAAATCTTTTCTCATATTGCAAATGAAGGAGTTATTGTTTGTCCAATTGTTAAAAATAACACGCAAATACTGGTAAAATATATAAAACAAAATAATAAAATTATTTCTGAAGAATATGATGATGTTTTATTTGTTCCAAATCTTCAAGGTGTAATATAGCTGTTTTGAATATTTCGAATTTTATTTGAAGAATAAAAATAATATAAGATACCAATTATCCAATGAACAAGAGTTAACCCAATAAACATATAGATATAGTTTTCTTCTATAAAATTATTTACAAATAATATTACAATTATAGGCACTAATACAAATCTAAGTATAGCCATATACATTACTATTATTGCTTTTTTTAGCCCTTGGAATGAAGCATTAGAAATAAAGAAGAATGGAAAAGCTGGAAAACCAAGTGCATAAATTTTAAGGTATATTGATCCATAATAAATTACTTCTTTATCATCAGTAAATAATCTCATAGAATCTTCTGCAGTTATAAATAAGATTAATCCTGCTATAGTTAATATTATTACTCCAGTAATCATAGCTTTATTGTAAGTTTCTAAAATTCTTTTATAGTTTTTAGCGCCAAAATTTTGACCCACAATTGCGGTTACTGCTGTACTAAGTCCTAACAAGGGTAAGAAAAGTAGTTGTTCATATCTTCCAGCTGAGGAAAAACCTGCAATTGCATCATTACCAAAACGACTTACAAAAAATAATAATATATATGATCCAAGAGCAATCATCATCAATCCTAATGCCGCTGGAATAGCCTGAAATGAAATTTCCTTAATTAAACTTAATTTAGGAATTAAATAATTATTTTTAAAGTTTTCAAAAATCTCTGTTCTATAAATTTTATATAATAAATATAACAGACCAATTATCTGAGATAGTATTGTAGCTATTGCTATGCCAGTTATACCCATTGGCGCAAATAATTCAAAATTAATTATTTTTCCTGTTATTAATATTGGATTTAAAATTATATTAAGAAAAAAACTAAAAATTAAAACATTTCTATAACTTTTAGTATCTCCTTGAGCTGATAAACATGAATTACATACCATGAGTAAAAGAATTATGACTGATCCTAAATAAATTACGTTCATATACAATGATGAAAGTTTAAGGGTTTTCGGATCATCATTTATAGATTCTAAAATTATGTTCCCAAAATAAAGTCCAAAAATAGTTATACCTAAGCCTACTAAAATTGTTACAACAAAAGATTGTGAAAATGCATGACTTGCTTTTTTAATATTTTTTTCTCCTAAAGAATTCGCAACATTACTTGTTGTAGCTATGCTCAGTCCTATTCCAAGTGCAATAATTATAAAATATACAGGAAATGTTTGACCAATAGCTGCTAAAGCTGTTTCAGAAATCATTCTACCTGCAAAAATAGTATCAACTAAAGAATAGAGATTGTTAAATATAGTTCCAATTGAGGCTGGCAAAGCAATTTTTATAAATAACTTATAGATATCTTCATCAAGTAAATTAATTTTTTTCATATTTATAAATATCTTAATTTAAACCTAGTACTATTTTCCTCTTGTTTTAAAATATTTTGAATTTCGTGTATTACCTCTTTGAGGTTTTTCATTATAGATCTATTTGAAAAATTTATTAATAATAAGCCACTTCCTTGCATTCCAACATTATCTCCATATTTCATAATAGGAACTTCAACATTGATAATATTACTTATACCTTTTTTTCTAATATTCTGAATAAAGGAGTCATTTTCCAACATATTTAAAACTGGATACCATATGATGATTTTAGAATTTGAAAATAAACTATCAATATTATTTAGTATCTCCTCTACTTTTTCAAAATCATCCTTTATTTCATATGATGGATCTATAAATACAAAATAATTCTTCTCTTTATTAACTTTATTAAAAATAAAATTAAATCCATCAGTATTTAAAATTTTAGCATTGGTACATTTGTTTAAGTTTTTTTTTAATAATTCATATTCATTATTGTGTAGTTCACAAAAAAATAATTTATCTTTTGCATTAGCTATGTACGAAATAAATATAGGTGATCCAGGATAAAAATTATTTTTTCCAGTAATTTTAGAAATAGTTGAAAGATAATTTTTAATTAAAATATTATTACCTTTGTAATTTT
>CACGRD010000040.1 GCA_902575375.1 uncultured Alphaproteobacteria bacterium | reverse complement strand
TTTTGGTGATAAAGAGAAACCTTTATCAACTAGTATTAAAGATATTTTTTCACTTAAATTCATTAATTATTTAGCTTAATAAATTTCCCTTTTTATTTAAAGAAAAAAATATTATCTTCTTATAATTGACTTAAAAATATTAATAAAAGATAACAGTATTATTTTTAATCTAAATATACTTACAATGGATTGAGCTAAATATGTCAATGCAGCAGCTCTTAAAACAGATTTACATTGGTACATATTCTCTTTAGGAACAAATCTTTTAAGTATTGGTAAAGCTCTCTTAAAACTTGCATCAAATTCTACAGGAAGAGTAATCAAATGGATTAAAACGTTTGTAGATAAACATCCCATTATTATTATTGCAGCAATAAGAGTAATAAATGGACTTTTAGTAAAGGCAAATATCGATGGAAGTCCAATAATTAATAAAAATGATCCAATTCTCTGAAATATCATTGTTTTTTCAATTAATGATTGCCTGAGTATAAGAGGCCTGTATTTTTCTTTATCTTGAATTGCATGACCAATTTCATGAGCAACAACGGCAATGCTTGTTATACTTTTTTTATCAAGTTTATCTGTAGCGATATGTATTTTTTTTTCTTTAGGATTGTAGTGGTCTAATTGCGGAATTGGATTAATTGACACATTAGTAATTTCTTCTTCTTCAAGTATCTTTTTTCCAAGTTCTCTCCCTGTGAAAGGCATATTTGGTAAAATTTTATTATATTTTTTCAAAATATAATTTACCCATAAACTAGGTAGAAAGAGTACAATAAATGGTAAAAAATAGTAAAATAATTTAATCACAATGTAAAAATAGGAATAATATTATTAAAAATCAATTTTATTTAAACTGGTAATATTAAAATTAATTAATTAATGCTTAAAAAGTGAAATCTAAATTTGAAAGAATTAATAGATTGCCCCCATATATATTTGGGGAGATAAATTCATTAAAAATGAAGCTAAGATCAGAGGGGAGGGATATTATTGATTTTGGAATGGGCAACCCTGATATGCCAACACCTCTTCACATAAGACAGAAATTGAAAGAAGTTATAGATAAGCCAGGTGCTGGACGTTATTCAGTTTCTAAAGGCATTAATGGACTTAGAAAAGCTCAAGCTAAATATTATAAAAAACGATTTAATGTAGATTTAAATCCGTCAAGTGAAATTATAGTAACAATTGGTTCAAAAGAAGGTTTAGCAAATTTAGCACAAGCTATAACTTCAAGAAGAGATAGAATATTATGTCCTGATCCATCATATCCTGTTCATCCATATGGTTTTATGATTGCCGGAGCTAAACTAACACCTTTGCAAACATTTTTTAATGGACAGTTCGATAAAAATAAATTTTTATTAAATATAGTTAATAATTTACAAAAATATTCTTCAATAAAAGTTATTATCGTTTCTTTTCCATCAAATCCAACTGCTCAGATAGTTGATTTAGATTTTTATAAAGAATTAGTAAAAATTGCAAAAAAATATCAAGTTTATATTTTATCCGATTTAGCTTATTCTGAAATTTACTTTGGTAATAATCCGCCTCCATCAATATTAGAAGTTAATGAAGCAAAGAGCATAGCAGTTGAGTTTACAACCTTATCCAAAACTTATGCTATGGCTGGATGGAGAATAGGTTTTGCGGTTGGAAACAAAACTTTAATTGAAGCATTAACAAAAATTAAATCATATGTTGACTATGGTGCTTTTACACCCGTTCAAGTAGCAGCTACTGCTGCTCTAAATGGATCTCAAAAATGTGTAGAGGAAATAAGGGAGACTTATAAAAAAAGAAGAGATGTTTTAATAAAATCTTTTGAAAGGGTTGGTTGGGGTAAAATTCCAGAGCCTGAGGCATCAATGTTTGTATGGGCTCCTTTACCTAAAAAATATAAAAAAATGGGTTCTATGAAGTTTGCCAAAAATTTAATGATAAACGCCGATGTTGCAGTAGCTCCTGGTTTGGCTTTTGGAAAAGGAGGGGAAGGTTTTGTTCGTATTGGTCTAGTAGAAAATACTCAAAGAATAAGACAAGCAGCTAAAAATATTAAAAGATATTTTAATACTTAATATTAAACTGATAAAATCTTAATATAATGTGATAATTTTTCACCTGCATCCCATGCATCGCTTAGACTTTTTCCTAAAACCCAGTCTCCACTTAAAAATATTTTATTATCCTTAGAATTAATCCAATTTTTTTTTGAGATAGTATTAAAACTCAATTTTGTTTGCGCATATAACCACCTGTGTGATTTAATAAAACTTATTTCATTCTTTATATCAAATGTTTCTTCAAATATTGATTGGGCATATTTTTCTAGTTCAGTCTTGTCTATATCAATATTATTTTTTGTATATTCAGAACTCATATTTAATACCCAACAATCATTGGATAATTCATTAAATTTTATATTTTGATTCATAAAGAAACTAATATCTTTATGAAGATTTAATCCAGCTTTTATTTTAATGTTATTATTATCTTTATAGCTTAACATTACAGTATGTATTGGGTCATAAGATGGCTCGCTAAAAATCTGAGTAAAATCAATTAATTCTTTTGAAAGTTCTTTTGATTGCAAATAAGGTATACAAATTAAAATATAATCAAAATCTTTAAATTCTTTCTTTTCAGAAAATAGCGAGAAGAGATCATTACTATTTTTTGAAATTTTAATTATTTTAGAATTTAAATAACTTTTTACTTTAATATTATCAAAAATAGAATTTGGAATAGAATTCATTCCATTTTGACCAATAATAATTTTTTTTCTAGTCTTTTTATTTTTTAAATAATCTGTTGCAAAATCTATTTCTATTTCTTTTCCCAAGTTATATCTACTTATTACTTCATTTAATTGAACTACGGAGTGATTTGTCGATAGATAATGTGCACCATGATCAAAAAGGTAATTATCATGCTTTCTAGTAGAGACTCTTCCTCCCGGTCTCCATGATTTATCAAAAATTGTAATATTATGTTCTTGAAGATTATAAGCAAGGGACAAACCAGTCATCCCAGCTCCAATTATTGCAATATTTTTCACATTAATTAATATTAATTATTTGAAAATTTTTTTTGCCTGAAGATTTAATTTTTTTTAAACCAAATTTACTGCATATATTTTTGTATCTTTGTTTTGCTGGTAAGTTAATTGTTTTAAAATGTATATTATCGTGACCGAACATCATTTTCTGACCATTAATTTCATATAATTTTTTATAAATACTAGATTTTCTTCTAATAACCATAATTTAATAGAAAAAATATATAGTTAAATTTAAAGCAGCAAAGATAAATACTATCGCAATAGCTGCGTATAAATTTCTTTTGTTCATATCTATTTATAATTAAAATTATACTTAAAAGTCAAGATACTAAATTAATTTAACATTAATGATTTTAAAAAATCTAAGTTTTCAATTAATCGTCTTAATTCCTCTGGATCTAGTCCTTTTAAATTTTCTTTAAATAAATTTTGATAGTCTAATGTATCAATACGATCCGTATAAATTTCTTTTAAAGAGATTGTATTTGAATTATCATAATCATAATTCCCAATTAATATTTTTGATAATGCAGGAAATATTAGTGATGTAGTTGTATAAGTTGCAAATCCTATTTCTCTGTCTTCGTCTTGTCTTTTGTCAATAAAAGTAAAATAAATAGCTATTCTTGCTGCACGTGTTAATTCTGCTACAGATAATTCATCATCTTGTGATACATCTAAAAATGAAAAAGTTTCATTAATACAATTTGCGGGATTGCTATCATTATTACATGTTTCAATTAATTTAGAATTCATTAAGTTAATAATTTCTCCATAAATGATTTGAAAGACACTAGGGATTGATTCACATTTTTCATAAACAGAATACTCTGATGAATTTAAAAAAGAATAATCTATACCATCCCAACCCTCAGGAGCAGTAACTTCAAGTAAATTATCACCATCTTTTTTTAAAAAATAATAATAAGTTCCATCTAATTCCCCCCATTTATAAGCTGACCAATCTTGTACCTTTGAGGTTTTGGACATATTAAAGCCAACATATGTCTCGTCAATCCACATACTTGTATTATTTGATATTATAAATACTTGATATTCTGCTTCACAATCATCACTCCAAATACCTTGCATATCTTTTGGAAAATTATCTTCAAATATTAATTCTGCATTCAGGTGAAATGGGAATAATAAAAAAAAACTAAAAATTAATTTTACTAAATTATTCTTCATAAGGCATAACTCTTATTACATCACCGTAAATAATTACAACTCTTTGCCCATTCGGAAGGGCATTATTATCTCCTTGTACAAAAGCCTTTTCTTGATCACTTTTACAATTAGAAGTGTTATTACCACATTCATCAATATTCACTATATATTGGAAGCCATCATGATTGCCAATTTTAGCTTGAATTACTGATCCCATAGCGGCTCCTCCAATAGTGCCATATACTATAGCAATATCTTGACACTTAGTTCCTAATATTTCTTCTTCTCCACATATTTGAGAAGCTAAAAGACCTCCTATCATTGCTCCAGCAGTTGCTCCAATCCAATCACTTTCACCTTCAATTTTAACTGGAAGTGAGGTTTTAATTGTTCCATATTCAATATTAGTTACTTTTTGTGCATCAGATTTTTTTACCTTATTTGGAGATGTTGTATTACAAGAGATTAGTGCAAAACTAATTATAAGGGGAATTACCAATAATTTTACTAATTTGGTCATTAATTTATAAATTATTATAGTAAAAAATTGTCTAAAATAAGCAATTAATTTTAATAAATTATATAAATTTTCTAATAACTTACTATTTAAATATTGATGAAAAGTGTATTTTTAATTCTTGGAAATCAATTATTCCCACATAAACACCTAAAAAAATATAAAGACTCATCTATTTTTATGTGTGAAAGTTTTGATCTTTGTACTTTTCAAAAACATCATAAATTAAAA
>CACGRD010000039.1 GCA_902575375.1 uncultured Alphaproteobacteria bacterium | reverse complement strand
TAAAAAACAATCCTAAGTGCAAATCTGGTTCTCTGATGTACTCAATTAAAAATCTAAATATGGAGTAAAATACTAAAAAAAGACCACTAATTGCTCCGTAAATTTTGTATTTTTTTTTCCTATAAAAATAGATTAATAATATGAGAAATAAAATAATTCCCTCAAGAATCGCTTCATATATTTGTGAAGGATGTCTTGGTATATTATCTATTGATGGATAAATAACTGATATATAAAAATCGGTTGGTCTACCTATTAGCTCTGTATTAATAAAGTTTGCAATTCTTCCTAAGAATAATCCAATAGGAGCAACAATTGAAACTAAATCAGATAGGTAGAAAAAACTTTTTCCATTAATTTTTGCAAATATTAAGGTGCTTATGATTATACCCGTCAACCCACCATGAAATGACATACCTCCATTCCAAATTTCAAATAGGTAAAAAGGATTATTTAAAAATACATTAAATTGATAAAAAATAATATAACCTGTTCGTCCTCCAATAATTACACCTAATACTGCCCAAATAAGAAAGCTATCTATATTTTTATTACTGTATTGCTTTCCATAAATTGCATTTAATCTTTTAATAATATAAATCCCTAATAGAAAACCCAGGATATATGCTAAACTGTACCATCTTATCTCAATGAAACCGATAGATAAGATGACAGGATCTATTGATGGTTGAATAAAATTCATTTATCTATATTTAATATTATAGCATGGTTGATAGAAACAAAATACTTTCCGATTTATCAAAATTTGCAGTTGATGCTATGAGCACTTTTTCAGGTGTTAAAGAAGAGATTGAAACAATTGTATCTTTAAGAGTTAACAAAATAATAAAAAAAATGAATCTTGTTAAAAAAGATGAATTTGATGTTCTGAAAAGAATGGTGCAAAAAGTAATAATGGAAAATGAAAAATTAAAAAAAACTTCTTCAAGATCATTAAAATCTAAGAAAAAAACAGTTAAAAAGAAAAAAACTCTTAAAAAGAAATCAAAAAGGTAGGAATCCTCAACTAATTCACATTTTTTATAGATTTTGCCTTGCAAAATACGAGTCCAATTTAGTAATCAAGATATAGTACTAATTATATGTGCCATGACTATATAGTGTATGGAAAATGAGAATATATTGTTGAATCCCATAGATATCATTGAAGATGTCATTCATCAAAAAAAATGGAATTTTAGTAGAGCTGCTGACCATGAATTGGTTGCTGAGATAGCATCCCATTGGTGCGCTTACAGATTATATTTTACATGGTCTGAAAATATTAATGCGCTAAGTTTTTCAATAACTTTTGATATTAAGTTTCCTGAAACTAAACTCAATAAGGCATATGAATTACTAGGACTTATAAATGAGAACTTATGGATTGGGCATTTTGATATAACAAGTAAAAATGGTATACCAGCGTTTAGACATACTTTATTGTCAAATAATTCAACAGAAACATTGCACAAAAAATTTGAGGATCTTGTTGATATAGGAATTTATGAATGTGAAAAATTTTATCCAAGTTTTCAGCAGGTTCTCTTTGATGATATTCCTCCTAAAGAAGCTATAAAATTTTCTAATTTTGAAGTTATTGGTAGAGCTTAATTTTTTTTATAAAACTGCTATATTATAAATAGATGAAAAATATCTTATTAATTGGATGTGGTCACATGGGTGGATCTTTAATGTCTGGATGGTCTAAATCTAAGAATTACACCATCAGTGTTATAGATAAAAAAAAATATGCAATTTTAAAAAAAAAAAATAGAAATAAAAAAATAAAATTTTTTAAATCAATTGATGATATCAATAATCAAAATAATCTTGATTACATAATATTTGCAACTCGACCTCTTGAATTAACAAATGTTTTTAAAGAATTAAAAAATGTAAATTTTAACAAAAAATCTATAGCAATAAGTGTAATAGCTGGCAAAAAAACAGAAATTTTTAAAAATAATTTATTAAATATTAACAAAATTGTAAGAGTTATGCCAAACATGCCTGCATTAATAGGAGAGGGTGTTCATTGCATCTATACGAATAAATCTATTAATAAAACAGAAATTAAAGAAATTGATAAATTATTCTCTTTGAGCGGCAAAACTCTTTTTTTTAATAGTGAAACTTTTATAGATAAATCAACCGCTGTATCAGGGAGTGGTCCGGGTTTTATATTTCAATTAATTGATATTATGGAAAAATCTGCAATTAATTTAGGTTTTTCCAAAAACACAGCTAAAATTTTAATTAATGAAACTTTTAGAGGTACTTTAAATCTATTAAACTCAAATAATATTTCTGCTGAAAAAATGGTTGAAATTGTTGCAACTAGAGGAGGTACAACCGAAGCAGGAATAAAGAAAATGAAAATAAATAAGGTTGATAATATTTTTAATCAAGTTTTTAAGGCAGCATACACAAGAGCAAAACAACAAGGTAAAGATAAGTGAATAAAAATAAAATATTTTTAGCAAAAAAGACTTTACAGTATTTAGAGAAAAAAAAATTAAGAGACATTAATCTTAAAAATTTTTTATCTAATACTAAAGTGCCGAATATGAATAATAAAATTGATTTAATATCAAATATTAATGACTTCTTTGATTTTCAATTAAAAAAAAATCTAGTTAATATAGAAAAGTCATCACAGAGAGATATGTTATTTGAAATTATGATGGCACGTTATGATATATTGAATGAATATAGACCCTCTGTAAAAAATATAATTAATTATTTTATGTCTAGACCTCAAGGAGTATTGAAACTTATTCCTAAATTAATTGAGAGCAAAATTTTAATTGCTACTTTTGCAAATATTAATCCTAGTGGTATTCAGGGTGTTATAAAAATAAAAATTATTTTTGTGCTTTATTATATAACCTTATTTACTTGGTTGAATGATGAAAATGAAAGTTTAGAAAAAACAATGAGTGTCTTAGATAAATATCTAAACAATATTGAAAAATTTGTAAAATTTTCATGAGCTCTCAAAATTTTATACATTACAAAGAGTTTGAAAATGTAGATATAAGAATAGGAACAGTAATTGAAGCTTATGAATATAATGAACTTAAAAAACCATCCATAATTTTGAAAATAGATTTTGGAGAAAAAATTGGTATTAAAAAAACTTCTGCACAATTACAAAAATATTATAAAAGTGATGAATTAATTAATAAGCAAGTTATTGCTGTTGTAAACTTTGAGCCTAAACAAATTGGTAAAATTATTTCAGAGGTTTTAGTTCTTGGTGTGCCAGATTTAGAAAATGAACCAGTTTTATTGTCTCCAGATAAACCAGTAAATAATGGGGGCAAATTATTTTAAAATCAAAGAGGAAGTAAAACTTTAAGTTGAAGACCCCCTAAATTTGACTCAGATAATTTAACATCACCTCCATGTGATCTAATAATATCCCTAGTAATAGTTAATCCTAAACCGCTTTCTCCTTTAAGTTTGTTCCTGGAGGGATCTAAAGTAAAAAATGGTTTAAATACATCTTCATATTTATCTCTTGGTATACCTTCACCATCATCATTAAATTCAATTACACAGTCTTTTTCATTTGTATAAAGAATTATTTCAATTTGTTTTGCATATCTTTTTGAATTATCAATTATGTTATTGAACGCTCTTTTGAGTTGGATTTGTCTACCAGAAGTTTGAATAGTATTTTTCTCTTTAATAGTTAACTCAACACCATTTTTTTCAACAGTTTTTATAATATCACCAATTAATTCATTTATTATAATTGTTTCTATTGGTTCAGGTGATTCTGTTTTTACAAAACTAACATAACTATCTAACATTGAAGTCATTTCATTAACATCTACTTCTAGTTCAGATTTTGCTTTCTCATCTTTCATCAATGAAATTTGCAATTTCATCCTTGTTAAAGGAGTTCTAAGATCATGGCTAACACCAGCAAGCATTTCTGTTCTTTGCTTTAAAAATCTTTTAATTCTAGTTCTCATCTGATTGAAAGCATTGGCCGTTTGTCTTATTTCATATGCACCTGCAGTCTTAATATCTGGTGCATCTAAACCTCTTCCAAATGTCTCAGCAATTATTGCCAGTCTTTTTAAAGGTCTTAATTGTCTACTCATTAAAAAGTAAGACATAAAAAAAAGAATGATAGAAGCAAAAATCATCCAAAGTAAAAAGACAAAGGCAGATTCACTATATAGCCTGTCTTTATCAACATTAATTTCTAAAATATCATTATCAATCTGAATATATATTAAAACACCTTCTTCAAGATTAGACAAATCATAATCAAACTTTTTTTTTAAATTACTTAAGGATTGATTTAATCTATTAGACAATATTCCTGAATTTAAGCTAAATTTTGAAGCCAATAATTGTTTATCATTAATAATATTGATTTTCATTTTGAAATCCTGATTAGCTATATTAACTGCATTATCAGTAAGATCATTATTTATTAATTTTACTAGAACATTGATATCTGCAGCCACAGACTCTGTTAGTCTTTTAGAAATAATACTCCATGAGGTTTGATAAAAAACGAAAGAAGTAAGTAGAACTATAATAATTATAGGTACAAAGATGATAATTATTGATCTTCCGATTAGTGTAGAGGGTATTATTTTTTTAATCATTAAATTTCATTACAAATTAATTTATATCCTTTACCTCTAATAGTTTTAATAAATTGAGGTTGTTTTGCATTTGTTTCAATTTTTTGTCTTAAACGCGTAACTTGCACATCAACTTTTCTAAGTTCAGTTTCATCAAATTCTTGGTCTGCTAGCTCTTCTCTTAAGACAATATCATTTCTTTTATTGATTAATTTTACAAGTAAATTATTTTCACCTTCTGTTAAATAAATTAATCTATCATTTTTTTGTAATTTGAAATTTAATGTATCAAAAGTAAATTCCCCAAACGAAATTTTATTTTTTTTGTTTTTAAGGTTTTCAAATAAATTTAATAATTTTTTAATCCTTAAAAATAATTCTTCTGGTTCAAATGGTTTTGATAAATAATCATCAGCACCAATTTTTAATCCATCAATTTTGTCTTTGTCATCACCCATTGCTGTAAGCATGATTATAGGTGTATTAGAAAATTGTTTTATATGCTCAATAAGCTCTATACCATCACCACTTGGCATCATTCTATCAAGAATGATTAAATCAAACAAAACTAGAGATAAAATTTCTTTTGCTTCGTTGTAATCCTCACTTTGATAAACTTGTAAA
>CACGRD010000038.1 GCA_902575375.1 uncultured Alphaproteobacteria bacterium | reverse complement strand
AATAGGTCCGAATAAGATTTTAAGTGGATTAATAAAGAGAATCTCAAATAATTTTGATATTGATTCTATCAATAAAATTTCAGATATTAAATAATATGTCTATGAATAAAAAAATTTTTATCACTGGAGCAACTGGCGGAATTGGCTCAGCTATTTGTGAAAAATTTATTGATAAAAATTTTGTACTTGTCTTAACATCTTCCTCTGATGATAAAATATCACAACTTAAACACAAATATGGAGATGAACATTATTATTATAAAATTGATTTAGCAGATTCAGAAAATGTTCAAAACTGCCTAGATAAAATATCAAAAGATCATAAAGATATTTCTATAATTGTTAATAATGCTGGAAAAACACAGGATAATCTAATTTTTAGGATGAAAAATGATCAATGGAATGAAGTATTACAAACAAATCTTAATTCAAACTATCAAATTATTAAATCCTTGTTACCAAATATGCTATCAAACAAGTATGGAAAAATTATAGGGATATCTTCAATTGTTGGTTCAACTGGTAACCCAGGTCAAGCTAATTATGTTGCTTCGAAATCTGGTCTTGTTGGTCTATACAAATCAATAGCTCTAGAAGTTGCAAAAAGAAACATCAATGTTAATATCATTTCCCCTGGTTTCATTTCTACTTCTATGACTGATAACCTTAATGAGGAACAAAAGAGAAATTATCTATCTAGAATTCCAATGATGAGATTTGGCAATCCTAATGATATAGCCAATCTAGTATTTTTTTTATCTTCAGAGGATTCTGCGTATATTACAGGTCAAAACTTTCATATTAATGGTGGAATGTTAATGGTTTAAACTGTTGACACACATTCAAATAATCATTTAAAAGAAATAATAAGGAGAAAAATATGAGTGAAATTCAAGAACAGGTAAAAAAAATTGTTATTGATCACTTGGGTATTGATGAATCCAAGGTCGTTCCTGAAGCTAAGTTTATTGATGATTTGGGGGCTGATAGTTTAGACACTGTTGAATTGGTTATGGCTTTCGAAGAAAAATTTGGAATTGAAATACCTGATGATGCGGCAGAAACTATTCAAACAGTTCAAAATGCTATAGATTTTATTGAAAATAAAAAATAAACTTTAAAATAATTTTATGAAAAGAGTTGTTGTTACGGGAATGGGTTTACTCACTTCCTTAGGCAACAATAAAGAAACTTCATGGGATAACCTTATAAATAAAAAATCTGGTATTAAAAAAATTAACCACTTTGATGTTTCTAATTTACCTGCAAAAATAGCTGGATACATTAGTAATGATTTTGAAGATGAGCATTATTTTAATGAAAGGTCATTTTTAGATCAAAGAGATATAAATAGAAATGATAGATTTATACAATACGGTCTTGTAGCGGCTGAAATGGCTATAGAAGATGCCGGATTAAAAAATATAAGTGAACATAAAAAGTTAAGAACAGGAGTATCTGTAGGATCAGGTATTGGCGGCCTCGAAACAATTTATGAAGGATCTCTAACTATAAATAACAAAGAACCAAAAAAATTATCTCCATTTTTTATACCATCTTCGCTTGTAAATTTACTTTCAGGTCAAATTTCAATAAAATATGGTTTTAAAGGACCAAATCATTCGGTGGTAACAGCTTGTGCAACAGGAGCACATTCAATTGGTGACTCCGGTGAAATGATTAAACGTGGAGCTGCTGATATTATGATCGCAGGAGGTTCTGAAGCTGCGGTATGTAAACTAGGTATTGCAGGTTTTTGTGCTGCTAGAAGTTTAAGTACTTCATTTAATGAAAACCCTACTGAAGCATCTAGGCCGTGGGATAAAAATAGAGATGGATTTGTAATGGGTGAAGGTGCAGGAATTATTGTTCTTGAGGAGATGGAGTTTGCAAAAAAAAGAGGTGCACGCATTTATGCTGAATTGTTAGGCTATGGAATGTCAGGTGATGCACATCATATTACAGCACCAGCTGAAGATGGAGATGGTGGTTATAGAGCAATGAAATCTGCACTTGAAATGGCTAATCTAACATCAGATAAATTAGATTATATAAATGCTCATGGTACATCAACTATAAAAGGCGATGTAATAGAACTTAATGCTATTTCGAGACTATTTAAACATGAAATTTTTGTTAGTTCAACTAAGTCTTCTATAGGTCATTTATTAGGTGCAGCTGGAAGTGTAGAATCAATATTTTCAATTATGGCATTAAATAATAATATTTTACCAGCTACACTAAATTTACATAATCCTATTGAAACAAATAATATAAATTTAATTCCTAAAACACCATTAGAAAAAAAAATTTCATATGCCTTAAGTAATTCATTTGGGTTTGGAGGAACGAATACTGCGTTATTATTTAAAAGCATTTAGTTTTATTTTTATAATTTTTACTTTTTTATTTTTCTTTTATACTGTTTATCTTTTTAATAAAAATTTAGAAATTAAGCAAAATCCTATAAGTATAAAAAAAGCAGATAGCATAGAAGAAGTTTTAAAAAATAATTTTATTGATGTTTCTATTTTAGAAATTACCTTAGTAAAAATATATTTACAAATAAATCATTTTATTTATAAAAAATTTTTTCATTATGGTGACTTTGATATTCAAAATAATTCGTCATTAATAGATTTTTTGAAAGTTATTTCTAAGCCAAGTAACGTATTATTAAAAATTACTATAGTTGAAGGTTGGTCTCAAGATCAATTAGATTTAGAATTATCAAAACATTTCTCAGATTTTTATACTATACCTTATCAAGATATAATTGCTGACACTTATTATTTACAAAAAAATACTGATTTTGATTATTTTCTCAACAAACTTATTAATATTAAAAAAGATTTTTTTAAAAAATATAAAAATAATAAACTAAATGACAAATATAATATGAATGAACTGATGATTATAGGATCATTACTTGAAAAAGAAGGTTTAGATGATGAAGATAAGAAACAAATATCATCTGTAATTTTTAATAGATTGGATAAAAAAATGAAGTTGCAAATAGATGCAACCGTATTATTTGCAATAACAAATGGGAAATATGATTTGAATAGAAAGCTCTTGAGAAGTGATTTAAAAATAAATCATCCTTTTAATACATATATTATTAAAGGCTTGCCTCCAAAGCCAATTTCTTATGTAGGTAAAAAAACTTTAGATATCTTATTTGAAAATAATAAAAATGATTTTTTGTTTTATTTTTTTAATTATTCTTTAAATAAACATATATTTTCAAAATCTTTTAATGAACACAAAGAAAAATTATATGAGTATAGAAAAAAATAGTAAATTAATAATTATTTCATCGCCTTCTGGCGCAGGTAAAACAACGTTGTGTAAGTTATTAATTAAAAAAATGAAAAACATCAATTTATCAATTTCATATACTTCCAGAAGTAAAAGATTAAATGAGGTTGATGGAAAAGATTACTATTTTGTAAATAAAAAAAAATTTGAATTACTTAAAAAGAATAATTTTTTTATTGAAACAGCAACTAACTTTAATAATTTATATGGTTCTCCATATAAAAATATAATTTTATCAAAAAAAAGAAATAAACACATTTTGTTTGATATAGATTGGAAGGGTGCTAGAAAAATAAGAAGAAATTACACAAAAGATGATATAATTGATTTTTTTATTCTACCACCATCTAAATCTGAATTAAAACGAAGATTAGTAAAAAGAGGAAGGGATAATATAAAAGAAATTAATTTAAGACTCTCATATGCAATAGATGAAATGAAGCATTATAATGAATATCAATATGTTTTGATAAATGAAAAAGTACATAAAACTGTAAATGAAATAAAAAAAATAATTGAATATCACCAATTAACTATGAATCACAAAAAGGTTTTACGGTCAAAATTAAAAAAGATCATAAATCGAAATTAATTCATCGATATTTAACTCATTAACTCTTTTATTTAATAAATTGTTATCTGAATTAGTATTAATATTGTTGTAAATTTTTTTTCTTACATTTTTAAATATTCTGGCACTAAAATATTTTGCCTTATTAAGATCAATAGTTTTTTTGCTAAATTTGAACCTTACAATAGTAGATTTTACTTTAGGTTTAGGAAAAAAAGCTTTAGATGAAACATCAAAACATCGAGTATAATGAGATACAATTTTTGTCAAAAATTTATACTTATTCATTTTAGGTAATTTATAATCAAATTTAAGGGCCATCTCTTTTTGAATCATAAAAATCATTTCACAAATACTTTCTTTATAACTAAATAAATATAAAATTATTTTGGAGCTTATGTTATAAGGTAAGTTTGATATAATAATTAGATCTTTAAATTCATTTAGATTAGTTAAAAGAATATCATCTCCAATTATATTTACTTTTTGATTATTTTTATATTTTTTAATTAATAATTTTTTTAAATTATAATCCTTTTCAATTAAATAAACTTTCTTTGGATTATTTGCCAAAATACTATCAGTTAAAAAACCATATCCTGGACCAATTTCAAGAATTTGTCTCCCCTTAATATTAGTCTGATTAACAATTTTTTTTGAAATATTTTTGTCAATAAGAAAATTTTGACTTAATGATTTTTTAGGTTTTTCCATTCATAATTCTATTATTATAAATTTTATTTATTAATTTATAACTATTAATAAAAGATTTATTTGAAATTTTATTACTTCCAACCAAATTATAAGCTGTACCATGATCTGGTGATGTTCTTATAATATTCAAATTTCCAGTATAATTCACACCAGAAAATTGGCTAATAAATTTAAAAGGAATTAATGCCTGGTCATGATAAATAAAAATAAAACAATCAAATTTATCTATATTATTATTAATTAAAAGACTATCTGCAGAAAATGGTCCAATAATATTGACATCTTTTTTTTGTAAATTTTCAATAACAGGCTGTATAAACTTTTTTTCCTCAGTTCCAATTTCACCATTCTCTCCTGCATGTGGATTTAAACCAGAAATAATAAGTTTTGGTTTTTTAATATTGAAATCAAATTTTAAGGATTTGTTTAAACTATATATTTGATTAAATAAAAATTTTTTGTTTGAAATGATTTGTGATATTTTATTAACCCTTATATGCGTCGTTATAGGAGAAACCACAATTTTTTTATGATATAAAATCATATTTACATTATTTTTTTTATCTTTTTTTTGAAAAAATTCAGTATGGCCAATAAAGCTTTTGCTTATTTTTTTTTTAATTATATCTTTTCTAATAGGTAGAGTAATAACCCCAATACATTTTTTACTTGCACATAAATTATATCCAAATTCAAGAGATTTAAATGTGTTTTCTTCTATTGAATTTGCCACAAAAGAAAAAATATTAAACTTATCTTTTAGATACATAAATTTATTTTTTCTGTAATTAACTACATTTAAAATTAATTT
>CACGRD010000037.1 GCA_902575375.1 uncultured Alphaproteobacteria bacterium | reverse complement strand
TATTAAAATTAGTGGAAGATTTGCTAACTGCTTTTGATGCAACCTCTACGGTGTCTCTTACATCTTTGCGATTTGCGTTTGGAACATCACAAATAAAATTATTTTGAGCATCATAAGAAGAAAATGAGTAACCACTATCAGGTCTTTTTTGCTTTCCTCCGATATATAATTTTGGTGTTCTATCGATAGCATTGATTGATTGACCTTTAGATAATTTTTTTCCTCTTTTTGACTTAGAAAGAGGAAGTGGTAATTTTGAGTATGCTCTAATACCTTCTGAACCACCTTCTCTTCCAAAACCACTTTCTTTGTATCCCCCAAAACCACACGCAGCATCAAATAAGTTTGTAGAATTTATCCAGATGACTCCAGCTTTTACTTTTGGAGCAATATCTAAAGCTAAGTTAATATTTTCAGACCAAATACTTGCCGCAAGTCCGTAAGGCGTATTATTAGCAATGGATACAGCTTCACTAGGTGTTCTAAAAGTCATTGTTGTTAAAACTGGTCCAAATATTTCTACTTGAGCAATAAAAGATGATGGTGTTACATTTGTAAATAAAGATGGAGGATAAAATAAACCATTTGTTGGACATGACCATGAAGGTTGCCATAATTTATTTCCATCTTTTTGTGCTTTATTTACTAAAGAATTAATTTTTTTAAGTTGGACAGGCGCAACTATAGCTCCAATATCAATAGACTTATCTAATGGATCACCAACACGAAGTTTTTCCATTCTTTTCTTAAGTTTTTGGATAAATTTTTTCTCTATACTTTCTTGTACTAAGAGTCTTGATCCTGCACAACATACTTGGCCTTGATTAAACCAAATCGCATCAACAACACCTTCTACAGCACTATCTAAATCAGCATCTTCAAAAACAATAAAAGGAGATTTACCTCCAAGTTCCATTGTCATTTTTTTATCTGGATTAGTATTTGTTTCAATTATTTTTTTCCCAACTTCAGTTGACCCAGTAAAAGCAATTTTTTTAACATCTTTATGCGATGTTATATGTTCACCAGTAGAGCCATCTCCCGTAATAATATTAATCACACCTTGAGGAATTTTAGCTTTTTGACAAAGTTCAGCAAAATAAAGCGCTGTTAAAGAAGTATATTCTGCAGGTTTTAAAACTACTGTATTTCCAAGAGCAATAGCAGGAGCAATTTTCCATGCTAACATTAATAAGGGAAAGTTCCAGGGTATAATTTGCCCAACAACACCAATAGAGTTATCAGAATTACTTGTATTCCTCGCAGCCCACCCAGCATGATAATAAAAATGTCTTGCAACAAGCGGAATATCTATATCTCTTGTTTCTCTTATTGGCTTACCATTATCAATGGTCTCTAATACAGAAATAAACCTAGAATTTTTTTGTATCAGACGAGCTAGGGCATATAAATATTTTGATCGAACAAAAGATGAAAGTTTTGACCATTTGATATGAGCTTTTTTGGCAGCACTGACTGCTGCATTTACATCTTTTTTTGAAGCAATAGACAATGTTGCTATTTTTTTATTTGTGGAAGGATTAATTATATTTAATTTTTTTGAGCTAGACGATTTTACAAATTTACTATTAATAAAATGATTATTTGGGTTTTTTAAATTTTTTATCCAACTATTAACTTCTTTACTGTCTTCTGGTGCTGGCCCATAAGATATATTTTGAAAATTTTTAATAACTTTATCCATATTATCCTATTGCAAGTTTCTCTTTGTTTGCATACCTGCCACTAGTGTAGTGATAGAGTTGTCTTTCTATATCAATTAATAAACTAGAAGCACCAATTCGCAATAATTTAGGATTAACCCATTCAAATCCTAGTTCTTCAGCAACCAATATTAGAAATTCTAAAACAGATTTTGCTGTTGATATTCCACCTGCGGGTTTAAAGCCAATTTTTTTTCCAGTTTTTGTATAAAAATCTCTAATCATTCTCAACATAACAAGACTATTATTAAGATTTGCATTTATACTTTCTTTTCCAGTTGATGTTTTAATAAAATCTGCACCAGCCATCATACAAACCAAAGAAGCTTTTGCTACATTTCGAAGAGTCTCAAGATCGCCAACACCAAGAATAGCTTTAATTTTTGTTTTACCTGCAGTTTCTTTAAAGCTACGAACCTCATCGTATAATTTTTTCCAATTATTTTGGAGAACGTATCCTCTATTGATAACAATATCAATTTCATCAGCACCATCTTTAATAGAGTCAGAAATTTCTTTTTTTCTGGTCGTATAAGATGACAAACCTGCAGGAAAACCGGTAGAAACTGCAGCAATTGGTATTTTGTTTTGAATTAGTTTTGTACAATCTTTTATTAGATGGTGATAAACACATACAGCTCCTACTCTGACTGCATTTTTTTCTAACTCTAAATCCTGAAGAATATAATCATCAATGGGATTAAGAGCCTTATTACACAGTCTTTCAACTTTTCCAAAAGTGTCATCGCCACTAAGTGTGGTAAGATCGATTAAAGTAATAGCTTTTAACAACCAAGCGACTTGAAATTCCTTTTTTACAGTTCTTCTTTTAGTTAAGGTAGATGTTCGACGTTCTACAGCACTTAAATTAATATGTGTATTGTTCACCCAGCTTTGGTCTAAATTATAAAATATTTTTTTTATCATCAACTTAAATTTTTTCTTCTGTTATTGGTCTATTCAATAAATTACTTAGTTCATCTTTTAAATCATGTTGCTTGTAAAGTATATTGTATACAGACTCCATAATTGGCATATCAATATTTTTTTTTTGTGAAATATTATAGACAGCTTTAACTGTATAATAACCTTCTGTTACTTCTTGAGATTTTAAAAGATCTAAAAAATTATCATATTTTGATGAAGCTAATTTAATACCAAATTGTGTATTACGAGAACTTTTAGAACTGCATGTTAAAATGAGATCACCAAGCCCAGATAAACCAAATAATGTATTTTTATCAGCTTTAAATTTTTTTGCGTATCGCGTCATTTCTGCAAAAGATCTAGATATGAGTGCACTTTTAGCATTTTCTCCTAAGTTTAATCCTTCTGCAATACCTGCAGCTATTGCGTATATATTCTTTAACGCACCACCTATCTGTGTTCCAATTAAATCATTTGAATAATAAATTCTAAACTCTTTGTTAGGTATAAGTTTAGAAATATTCTCGAAATCTTTTTTATCTTTTGTTGCAAGTGTTAATGCAGTTGGTAAATTTTGAGATACTTCATTTGAAAATGATGGGCCAGATAAAATACTAATTGATTTAAAAGGCATCATTTCTTGAAATACGTCTATTAAAAATTTTGATGACGATATTTCAATACCTTTAGAACATATAATAATATGATGATTCTTATTATGTAATGAAGAGTCCTTAATTACCTCCCTTATATTTTGCGCAGGTAAAGTTATAAATAAGAATTTTACGTATCTAATTTCTTTTAAAGAACTAGTAGCAGTGACATTTTCATTAAATGAACTGTATTTTAATTTTGGATTAATTCTAAGCTCATTTATTGACTTAACAATTTGTTCATCTCGAGCATAAATAATAACTTTATTATTACTTAATACTCGTGCAAGTGCACTTCCCCAAACTCCGCCGCCAAGAATTCCAATTGTCATTAGTTTAATCTTTATCTGGTGAGGCAAATGAAGTCAATTTGTGGTTTTTGGCTTAATTCTTAGATATTTTTATAAAAAAATTGCATGATTGATTTTTGGAACTAGTATAAGAGGTACCATATATAAAAAGTATACTTTTTTGGAGGAAATATGAAAAAATTACTTCTAGCTGTTATTGTGAGCTTGTCGACTGTAACGACTGCTGCATTAGCAGAAATTAAAGTAGGAATTATTCTTGGTTTTACAGGACCAATTGAATCTTTAACTCCTGCTATGAGAGATGGTGCTAAAATGGCTTTTGACGAAGCATCAAACTCTGGATATCTTCTAGGTGGTGAAACTATCACAGTACTAGAAGGTGACTCAACTTGTGCTGACTCTGCAGCTGGAACAGCTGCTGCCGAAAATTTAGTTGCCCAAGGTGTAACAGCAATTATGGGTGCAGATTGTTCAGGTGTAACAGGTGCAATCAATGCTAATGTTGCAGTACCAAATGGTATTTTGATGGTATCTCCATCAGCAACATCTCCTGGATTAAGTGGTATTAATGATGCTGGTACTTTCTGGCGTACTGCTCCATCTGATGCAAAAGGAGGAAAGGTACTTGCTAATCTTGCATTAAGTAAAGGCATTAGTAGTATTGCAATCACCTATACAAACAATGATTACGGAAAAGGTTTGGCAGAAGTGTTTGAAAAAGCATTTACTTCAGGAGGTGGGACTGTAACTACTGTTGCTTCACACGAAGAAGATAAAGGTGATTACTCTTCAGAAGTGGGTGTATTAGCATCTGCTGGAGGAGACGCTCTTTTAGTAGTTGGTTATCTTGATGGTGGCGGATTAGGTATCATTGAAGGTTCTCTTGACTCAGGTGCTTTTGATACTTTTGTTATGTCTGATGGTATGATTGGTCAATCTATTGTTGATGCAATCGGATCGGATCTTGAAGGAGCATTTGGTTCTTTACCAGGAGCAATTTCTAAAGGTTCTGCAAAATTTGGAGAGTTAGCTGCGGATAAAGGTGTAGATGGTAGTAGCCCTTTTGTTCCTGAGTCTTATGACGCAGCAGCAATAATCGCACTTGCAATTCAAGCTGGAGGATCTGCAGATAAAACATCTATTCTAAAAAATATTGGAAAAGTATCTAATGCTCCAGGAATTATAATTAATCCTGGTCAAATATCCTATGGCCTACAAATGTTAGCTGCGGGAAAAGATATTGATTACCAAGGTGCAACAGACGTTGAATTCAATGCAATTGGTGATGCTGATGGTGCATTCAAAGAAGTTGAAGTACGAGGTGGATCATTCGTTACAGTTGGTGCTTTATAATTTTTTTTTAAATTTTTTTAACAACCCCGGTTTTATACCGGGGTTTTTTTATGAGTGTCTCACTTTTTCTGGAATTATTCCTTTTGGTCGATATCTTAAAATTAATAATAATATTAATCCCATTAATAAATATCTAAAATATGGCACACTATCTAACAAATGTAGTCTTAATGTATTAGTTGGATCTAATCCTGCTGTTAATTGATTAATAATAAATGTTGTAACTGGAGCAGCCTCAATCCAGGCAAACCAAATGACAAAACCTCCATAAATAGCTCCTAAATTATTACCACTACCACCTACTATAACCATAATCCAAATGATAAATGTAAATCGAAGTGGCCTGTATGAGGATGGCGTAAATAAACCATCTAAAGTAACAAGCATTGCACCTGCAACGCCAACAATTGCTGCTCCAATAACAAATATAATTAAATGTTGTTTTACAACA
>CACGRD010000036.1 GCA_902575375.1 uncultured Alphaproteobacteria bacterium | reverse complement strand
TCTAGATTGTCAATTTGTAATTAATACCCCTACAAGTGGTGAAACTAAAGTTATTGAACCACATTTAGATAACCCAGTAGAGTTTTATGCTGCACTTTTATATATGAAAGAAGAAAATGATAACTCTGAAGGTGGAAATTTAATCACTTATGATTTTAAAGATACGCCAAGCTTTTATGGAAAATCTAGAGTTCGAGAAGAAAAAGTAAATCTGATTGAAGAAATAGAGTACAAACAAAATAGGTTAGTAATGTTCTTAAATTCTCCATATTCCATTCATGGTGTGAGTAGAAGAAGCAAGACTAAATATTACAGAAAATATATTAATATAATTGGAGAATTTAATTTTGAATTATTTAATTATCGAAATTTTTTAGAAAAATAAATCAACATAGCTATATGTTTAAAAACTTTACTTAAGATATTTAAAATAGAAATTAATGGTTACTAAAGAAAAAGAAAAGGATTATAAAAATTTTGACGAATTTGATTTTATTGATGAGAATTCTACTATTTTAGATTTTGGAGCAAATGTCGGTGACGTAACTCATTACTTGTACAACAAATTTAAATCAAATATTTATTGTTATGAGCCTAATATTTCTTGCTTCAATTTTTTAAAAGAAAGGTTTGTAGGTAATAAAAAAATTAGAATATATAATTTGGGAGTATCTAATTTTACTGGATCTGCTGATTTATATTTTCATAAAAATTCAAAAGGTACTAATGATATACATTATTTTGAAGGTGCAAGTTATAGAATTGAAAAAGATAATTTAGATTTTAAAAAAAAATTAGCGACACAAGTCATTAGTATAGAAGATATTCTCAAAAATTTTACAAATATTGATTTAATTAAAATTGATATTGAGGGTTCAGAATATCTTATAATGCCAGAGATTATTAAAAATATAGATAAAATAAAAAAAGTTGTATGTGAAACACATGGCAATCCGCAAAAGCTTAAGTATTTTAAGAATGAGAAAAATCAAATTCAAATAAGAAGTAAAAATAATAAGTTTTCTCATGAATATAATAAGTTGATATCTGAATTAAAGTATAAAAAACTTTATGGTTCATGGTTCATAGAATGGCACTAACACTGCGTGTTAATTGAGTTTAGAAATATAAAAATTCCTTTTAGCTAACAGATCATATATGTTTATATAATTATTTATTTTTTTAAAATTACAAATGTAATTTAGATACATAAAATTGAAAAAATAGATAATAATTTATAAATAATTTTATATGATTAATATTGGTCTTACTATCTTTACATCGTCTCCTTGGAACACAAAGATTAGAGACGTTATGTATAATGCTCTCATTAAAAATTTAAATTATAACTGCGAAAAAATTACCAATTATCCAGAAGGTAAAATGTATGATATATTAATTTTATGTGGAATTAGAGTTATTCATAAAAAAAAACTCGATGTAGAACTTTTAAGAAAACGCGCAAAAATAATTATAGAAATTGGAGATAGTGGTTTAGATCCTCGGAGAACTAATGAAGATTATTATTTTTATTTCATCCCAACTGATAAACCTCTGTTTAATCATTATATTTATTTGCCAAAATTTATTGATGATCATTATTTGTATCCTGAGCAATCTGAAAAGATTTCTGTTTTTGTAGATCATTATGGATGTGGTAGTCAAACTGAGCAAGAGAAAAGAATTTCAATTAGATCTATTTTATATATTTTTAATAATTTAAAAAAATATAAAAATGAAATAGATATTTATTTTCATTCTCCTAAAGGCATAGAGTTAAATCCTGAAACAATTACTATTCCCGCAGATAAAAAAAATTATTATAAAAATATAGAATTTAAAGAGATAACAAAGGTTTATAGAAAGTGTCACTTTTTTTTTCCAACACATAGAGAAAGCCAAGGAATGGTTGCACAAGAAATAGGTGCATGTGGAGGTCTGACAATAATGCAAAAATGGATGTATCCAATTGAAACTCATCGACAATTTGAACATTTATTGTATGACTTTGAAAATTTTGTAGATTTTAGAAGACTTTTAGATATTTGCCAAAAAAAAGACTTCATTCAAAAAAATAGAGATAAGGTAATAAAAAATTGTTCAATTTCTCAATTTAATAATATTTTAAATGCTGAAATTGAAATGATTATATCTAAACATTTTTAGTTTTTTTACTTATTTCTAATTTTAAACTAGGGAAGAGTTCGAACCCTCGACCCACTTAAGGTATGTCTTATGGAGTCGCAAAAAGTTAAAAAAGTACATTGAAATATCAAAATTTGCTATTTTTAAAATATTCAAGGTAATTATGAATAATGATTTTGTTAATTATAGATACTAATTTTTGGAATTTATCTGATCATTAACATAATTTAAAATCAGAATTTCTGTTTCACTAGATTTACAATCTTTAGCATGTGTTAAATGACCTTTTTTACAATTGTATCCGATTAAATTTACATTATTTGGATAAAGTTCTTTTAAGAATTTTAATTCCTCTGGGCGATTAAAATCATCATCTTCGTATGCAAAAACTAAAGCATCTATAAATTTTGCTTTTGTAATTTCTTTTATATGCGCAGGTCTTGCCTCCTCTCTCCACCACGGATATTTTTTTGTTTCATGTCTTGGTCCAGCAAATGCAGGAGCGAAAACAATCGCACTGTTAAATAATTTTTCATTTTCTCTAAACATATGTAAAGCAGTCCATCCTCCCGCAGACCACCCACTGATAAAGATATTATTAGGATTAACGCCTATTTCATTTATTTCAGTAAGGAGTTTTTTTAATTGTTTCACTCTTTTGTATATGTATGAACCTGGAGAGTTATCGTTATCTGTAGATTCAGAGCACATAAAAATAAAATGCGCATTAATTTCTTTTTCTAAATATTTTAGAGTTTTTGGTATTTTGTTAAATCGACTAGAACATTTTTCTGATTTTTGTGGTCTTGTTTGTCCATGACTCCAAATAATTACTACGGGATTTTTTTCTAAAACTAAGTCTTCTTGTATAAGTGAAAGATCATTAGCATTTACATTTATTGCTGATAATAGAATAAAAAATGCAATTAAATTTTTCATAATTATCTTTAACCCTAAAGTACATTGAAAGTACATTGCAAATAGATTTTAAAAATTAAAGGTGGGATTGGGATTTGGAGCAGGCGAAGGGATTCGAGTTCTTCACCCACTCGGTTATTGTAAGTAAATTCAATATATTACATCAAAACTGTGTTGCAACTATATTGCACGATCGATAATGGTATATTTTTTCTATATTAGTGAAAGTAATAATTATTCACCTCCTATCAAAGGCACAAGTTTTTGCTCAATTTTTTGGGAAGTGTGTTAAGTATATTAAACTTTTTTTATATAATTTATTTCTAGTTTTTAATTATTTTAAATAAACACTATTAGTAATTTATATATGGTATAAACAATTATGATTTTTAGCGTTAACAAAAATCCAATAAAACTATCAGCATCAGAGAATATAAAAAAAATTCTATGTGTTTGTTCTCATGAAAGAAGTGGGACTCATTTTTTGATGAATTCAATATCTATAAATTCTGATTATAGTGTTAATCCTTTTTTAAATTTTGATTTAGAACCATTTGGAGATATGGTTAATTTTTATAGTCCTACAAGTGTAGAAAATTTTATAAATAAAATTTCAAGTATTACTCATTCAAATGAAAAATATAAACTTTCAAGTATTATCAAATCTCATCATTGCGCTTCAACATTTAAAAATTTATTTAATAATCCGAATATTATTTTTCTTTATATTTATAGACGACCTATTGATGTATTTGTATCATTCAAAGGTTTTGTAGAGAATTGGAATTGGAATGAAGGTCCAAAAAAAAATACTTTGTTTGAATTTATTACATCTTTTCCAGAGGGGCAAATGCAAAGGTATCAAGAAAAATCTTATAATAACTTATTTCTCAGATGGGCATGGCATGTGAGCAACTGGTTGGATATTTGTTCTTCCACAAACAACGTTTTGCCGATTTATTATGAAGAATTAAAAATAAATTATGAAAATACGTTACAACAAATTTTAGATTTTCTTCAAATAAAATATTCATTTTTAAAAAAACCATCCAAAGATAGGTATATAAAAACTACAAAAAAGAATTACATTGACGATGATTATAAAAAATCTATAGTTTTTATAAATAACAATTTGAAAGACTTTCCAAATTTAAGAAAAATTTTTAATTAAATTAAACCTCTCTTTTAATCATAGAAATTATTTTTTTAAAAAAAATGTATTACATTATATTTCAAACTATCTTCTAAAATTGTTGATTGTCTGAGTTTTTGGAGCGGGCGAAGGGATTCGAACCCTCGACTTCAACCTTGGCAAGGTTGCCCGTTAACATGGAGAAGCGCCTTTTCTTAATGAAACATTATCAATTTTCATAAAAAATAAACACCAACTGACGCGTAATTGGCGCTCAAATTAGAAAATGATTGAATAATTTAAATTAAATATTCATCAAAAAATTTTTAGAAGTGAATTAATTTTTTAAAGATATTAATCTTTTAAAATAAAATAATTACTCAAATCATAAATCACAACCAGTTTCTTCCCATCTTCCTCGCTTAACATTATCCTTAGAAAATTTACAAGCATAAGCTCCATCATCAGAAATAACATATATATTGTCATTACTTGCAGTTACACTTGTTACGGGAACACCAACGTAACCGGGTGCTGCATGAGCCATATCAACAATACTAACTTTGTATAAGTAAAAATTAATTCCAAGCACTCCCATTGCGATTAATGTTAAAATAATTTTGGTATATTTATCAATTTGCATTTTTTTCTCCTTTAAAAATATTTTATCAATTGGATTTGTTTTGTAAATGATTTGGCGCGCTGGTGGCGCTTAATAAATTTAGCAAATTAAATTTGGGAGATTTCTGGAGCGGGCGAAGGGATTCGAACCCTCGACTTCAACCTTGGCAAGGTTGCGCTCTACCCCTGAGCTACGCCCGCTTAATTTACACAATTATCACTTTGAATTTATAAGTCAATATTTGAGAAAACGATTTATTTAAATCTTCTTCTGTAGACAATATCAACTAGTAACATATGAGGAAGCGTTAAAGCAGCAAGTCCAATGAAAATTACTTTTAATAATGACTCATATAATGATAAATTTTGAACTAAATAGTAAACAATTCCTAAACCTCCAATCCAAGAAATTACTGTAAAAATTATTGTGGAGTAAATAACAAAGTATTTGTTTTTTAAATTTAAATAAATATTTTTAACCAGATGTTTTAAATGTTTGTAAGTGTGAAAAAAACAGAAATATATTGCAAAGCTTAGTAATGGATCGAAAAAATAAAAAATTAATAAAAGAAATAGAAGTTCAATAATTCCTTTTCGTAATTTCTTTTCGAAGAAGGAGAGATAAATAAAATATATTATAGATAATAATGTTAAAAAATATGGAATGAAAAAATATTTTTGGATTGAGTAAATATTATTATTTGTCAGATATTCAAATATCAAAAAAGATTGATCTTCGTTGAAAAATATT
>CACGRD010000035.1 GCA_902575375.1 uncultured Alphaproteobacteria bacterium | reverse complement strand
ACCGGTAAAGCATTTATTGATTATGTTCATAAAGAAACTCATATGTGCGATTATCTTTATACTGTAGATATGGATATGTTTACTGTGCCAGGTTATAAATCCTCCTCTTGGGAAACTGGCTATGGAGATATGACTGTAATTCCAGATCTCAAAACAATAAAAATTGCTAAATGGTTAAATAAAACCGCATTAGTAATGTGTGATTGTTTAGATCACTCAGGGAAAAAACCACTAATTCATTCAACAAGACAAATACTTAAAGATGTCTTAGCTAAAGCAGACAAAATGGGATTTCAATCAATGGTTGGTTCAGAATTAGAATTTTTTCTTTTCAATCAAACTTACGAGGAAATTCATAATAATAATTATACAAAACTTAAAGAGTCTTCTTGGTACATTGAAGATTATATGATTTTCCAAACTACAAAAGAAGAGGATGTAATGCAAGAATTAAGAAACTCTCTTTTAGATAGTGGAATTTATGTAGAATGTTCAAAGGGTGAAGCTGCTCCAGGACAAGAAGAAATCAATGTTGTCTTTTCTGATGCATTAAACATGGCTGACAATCATATTTTAACTAAAAATGCGACAAAAGAAATTGCTTATAAACATAACAAAGCCGTAACCTTTATGGCTAAATATAACAAAGAAGTTTGTGGAAGCTCATGTCATATTCATAACTCTTTATTCGATAAGAAAACAAAGAAAAATATTTTTTATAACCCTAAGGATAAATATGGAATGTCTGATATTTTTAAAAGTTATCTTGCGGGACAAATTAAATTATTACCAGATATTTCAATTTTTTTAGCACCAAATATTAACTCTTATAAAAGATTTCAAGATGGATCATTTGCTCCTACAAAATCTGTTTGGGGAATTGATAATCGTACTGCTGGGTTTAGACTAGCTGGTCATGGATCATCCATAAGAATTGAATGTCGAGTCCCAGGAGCGGATGTTAATCCTTATCTTTCTTTTGCAGCTTTAGTTGGTGCTGGTTTATACGGTATTAAAAATAAACTTAAATTAGATAAACCTTATTCAGGGAATATTTATGAGAAAAAAGTACATGAAGTTCCTAAAACACTTAACGAAGCAATCCAACTTGCTAAAAAATCTAAATTTTTAAAAGAGATATTTCCACAAGATGTACTTGATCATTATATCCATGCTGCTGAATGGGAGCAAAAAGATTATGATGGTTCAGTTAATGATTGGCAATTACGAAGATATTTCGAACGAGGCTAATTTTACTAAATGTTTGAGACTATTACTCCAATAGATAACTCCGTCTTAGTTAAAAGAGAATATGCAACAGAAGAAGATATTGAAAAAAGTCTCAGCAATTCCTATTCTGTAAGAGAACATTGGAAAAATATATCTCTAGAAGAAAGAAAAAAGTCAGTTTTAAATTTTATAGAAATTTTTTTAAAAAATAAGGATGTTTCTAGTAATTTATGTAAGCAAATAGGCAGACCTATTGCACAGTGCCCAGGAGAGATGCGAGGTTTTGAAGAAAGAGCTCGTTATATGATTGAAAATGCTGATAGAGCACTATCAAGAGTTGTATCAATTAAAAATGATGAATTTGATAATTATATAAACAAAGAACCACTAGGGACTATATTTGTAATTGCACCATGGAATTACCCTTTCAACACTTCTGTTAATTCAATTGTACCAAGTTTAGTTGCAGGTAATGCAGTTATATTAAAACATTCTTCTCAAACTCCACTCTGTGCTGAAGAATTATATCAGGCAGCTAAACAATCTTCATTACCAAAAAATATTTTTCAGTATTTACATTTAGATCATGATCAAACATCAAGAATAATTTCCGATTCAAGAATTAATCATGTTTTATTTACAGGTTCTGTAAGCGGCGGAAAACAAATAAAAAAATCTATAGGCACTAGATTTATTGGAGCGGGTCTAGAGTTAGGTGGAAAAGATCCTGCTTATGTTAGAGCTGATTGTAACTTAGATCATGCTGTTGAAAATTTAGTTGATGGATCATACTTCAATTCTGGTCAATCTTGTTGTGGTATCGAAAGAATTTATGTTGATAAAATAATATACAATACATTTGTAGAAAAATTTAAAGATGTAACTGAGAAATATATTTTAGGAAATCCACTAGAGATGGAGACAAATTTAGGTCCAGTAGTAAAGCAATCTGCTGCAAATTATATTAGATCTGAAGTTAACAACGCAATTAGTCAAGGTGGAAAGAATATTATAGATAACAAAAAATTTAATTTAGATGATGGTAATAATTGTTATGTAAGCCCAAGTGCACTCATTAATGTCGATCATTCGATGAAATATATGATGGAAGAAATATTTGGTCCTTCAGTTGGAATAATGAAAGTAGAAAATGAAAATGAAGCTTTATCTCTAATGAATGATAGTTCTTATGGGTTAACAGCAAGTATTTGGACAAATGATAAGTCTTTTGCAGAAAATTTTGGAAAAAATGTTGAGACGGGAACTTTTTTTATGAATAGATGTGATTACTTAGATCCCGGCTTAGCATGGACCGGTGTAAAAGATACTGGAATTGGCGTTACTTTATCTGTTCTAGGATTTGATCATTTAACAAGAGCAAAAAGCTATCATATAAGAAATATTTAAATTTATGGAAAATATAAATTGGAATTATCCGACTACAATCTGGTTTGGTGTTGATAGAATAAAAGAAATACAAAAAGCTTGTGAAGAATTAAATATTCATAAACCATTAATTGTTACTGATAATGGAATTTTAAAAACAAACATTATTAATAAGTTAAATGATTGTTTAGATAAACAGGCAATTGTTTTTAGTGATGTTAAATCAAATCCTACAGGTAAAAATGTTGAAGATGGTGTTAAAGCATTTAATGAAAATAAACATGATGGAGTAATAGCTGTTGGGGGAGGCTCGGGTATGGATACAGGAAAGGCAATTGCATTCATGGCCAAGCAAGAAAGACAAATCTGGGATTTTGAAGATATTGGTGACTGGTGGACTAGAGCTAATGCAGATTCAATTTTTCCTATAATTGCTGTACCTACTACAGCTGGTACTGGTTCTGAAACTGGGAGAGCATCAGTCTTTACTAACGAACAAACAAAAGAAAAAAAAATAATTTTCCATCCAAAAATGCTTCCATCAATTGTTATCCTTGATCCAAATTTAACAATTCCACTTCCTGCAAATCTAACTGCCTTTACAGGAATGGATGCACTAGCTCATTGCTTAGAAGCATATTTGTCGAATATTTTTCATCCTTATTCGCAAGGTATTGCATTAGAGGGCATTAGATTAGTAAAAAATAATCTTGTTCTTGCTTTTAATGATGGATCAAATCTAGAAGCTAGATCGCATATGCTAGCATCTTCATCTATGGGCTCAATAGCTTTTCAAAAAGGTTTAGGTGCCATTCATTCTTTAAGTCATCCTGTTGGAGCAATTTATAATACACATCATGGATTAACCAATGCAGTATTTATGCCATATGTTCTACAATATAATAAAAAAGGAATTGAAGAAAAAATTATTGATGTTTCAAGATATATAAATTTAAAATCAGCAACATTTAATAATTTTATGGATTGGATTTTAGAACTTAGATCTAATTTAAATATTCCTCATACTTTAAGTGAAATAATAGATGATGACAAAAATTTAGAAAAAATGAGTTTAATGGCTTTTAATGATCCCTCCACAATTACAAATCCTATTCCAGTTAACGCAGAAGATTTTTTAAAAAATGTATATTAATGCCTTTAAAGGTGATTTATAAATTTAAAGTGTAGCTCCAATTACCCAAGGATTGAATTCGTCATCACCATAATCATTTAATTCACTTTTTGATTTTTCACCTGATGCTACTGATATTATTTTATTAAATATTTCTTTACCAACTTCATTAACACTTGCTACGTTATCCATAATAGTACCAGCATTTATATCCATATCTTCGCTAAGCTTATTATACATATTTGTGTTTGTTGCTATCTTTATACTTGGAGTAGGTTTAAATCCAAAGCACGAACCTCGACCAGTTGTAAAACAAATAACATTAGCACCAGAGGCAACCTGACCTGTTACAGACACCGGGTCATAACCTGGAGAATTCATGAAGTTAAAACCTTTGGTTTTAACCTGTTCAGCGTAATCAAGAACATCAACCATGTTTCTATTCCCAGCTTTGGATACTGCACCTAAAGATTTTTCTAAAATTGTAGTCAAACCTCCTTTTTTATTACCAGGACTTGGATTATTATCTAATGTACTATCATTTCTAGCAACATATTCTTTCCACCACTCAATTTGTTTGGTTAGTTTTTCTATATTTTCTTCGTTTGATGATTTTTCAAATAATAGATGTTCTGCTCCATATATTTCTGGAGTCTCTGATAGTAATGTTGTTCCACCATAATCAATAATCATATCTGAAGCAAAGCCTAGTGCGGGATTTGCAGTTATCCCAGAATACGAATCTGAACCACCACATTGCAAAGCAACTGTTAGTTCTGAAATGGGAATATTTGTTCTAGAAATACTATTAATTTGATTTAGTTGATTAATAATTTTTGAAGTCACTTTCTTTATTATTTCATTTGTTCCACCTTCATCTTGAATGTTCAAATATTCAATATTTCTTTTTTCCTGATCATTGTTATACAAACTTATTTGAGCACATTCGCATCCAAGTCCGATAACAAAAACTTTACCAAAATTTGGATGAATTTTAAAACCTTCAATAGTTCTGTTAAATACGCTCATAGCGTATCCAGAAGTATTCATGCCACAACCTGATGAATGTTTTAAACAAACTGCCCCATCAATATTATCAAAATTATTATTTTTTAAATAATTATTTATTTTATCAGATATTTTTTTAACAACTGTTGCTGAACAATTAACTGTACTAATTAAACCTATATAATTCCTAGTTCCTGATGATCCATTATTTCTTTTGAAGCCTCTAAAGTATTCTATTTTTTCACTTTCAATAATTTCATTTCTAATATCTTTACGGATATTTTCTCTTTTAAATTCACTATATCCCATATTATGCGAATGTACATGTTCACCAGGTTCTATATTTTGATTAGACACTCCAATTATTTGTCCATACTTAAAAATAAAATCACCACTTTTAATTTTTTTTAGAGAAATTTTATGACCATAAGGAATATTGTCAATTGATCTAATTCCATAATTTATATTAATATTCTTAGGAATATCCATTGGAGCAATTCCAATATTATCTTTTTCATTTAATTTGATTATGTTAAACATAGTTTAGATTAATATATATCATAAATAATCATGAACGAAATCGCAACTTATCCATCACTAAAAGATAGAGTAGTGCTTATTACAGGGGGTGCCTCAGGAATTGGGGAAAGTATTGTTGAACAATTTGTTTCTCAAAAATCAAAAGTTGCATTTTTAGATATAAATGATGAGCTAGGTAATGAGTTATCAAAAAAAATTAAAAACAAATATGATGTTGATAGTTTATTTGTAAAGTGTGATTTAAAAAATATAGAACAACTTAAAAGTTCATTAGAAAACGTAAAAAAAGAAATTGGGCCAATTTCAATTCTAGTAAACAATGCAGCAAATGATGAGAGGCATGATCTAGATAGTGTCACTCCTGAATATTGGGATGATAGAATGAATATTAATTTGAGACATTATTTTTTTGCAACTCAAGCTGTCTACAAAGATATGAAAGATTTAGGTAAAGGTTCCATTGTAAATATAGGTAGTTTTTCATGGATGATTTCCCAAGGTGGTATGGCTGGATATACCACTGCAAAATCCGCCATTATGGGTTTAACAAGAACTTTAGCAAGAGATTTAGGAGTCTATAATATTAGAGTAAATTGTATTGTTCCTGGCTGGATCATTACGGATAGGCAAAAAAAATTATGGCTTACTCCAGAAATTGAAAAAACCCAACTTGAGAGACAATGTATAAAGAGAATGCTTATGCCTGAAGATATATCAAAACCAGTTTTGTTTTTTGCATCTGATCAAAGCTCTGGTTGTACTGCACAGAATTATGTAATTGATGGTGGCATAGTTAATTAATGAAAAAAAAATCCAAAATTGCTTTTGGTAGATTAGACTTACTCAGAAATGATACTTTAAATAATAAAAGCAAAATTAGAATTGGTTTTATTGGCGGAGGTCCTAATTCATTTATTGGATACACACATAGGTTATCAGCAAGATTTGATAATAAATTTGAATTTGTTGCTGGGATATTTTCAAAAGATAAAAAAAAATCTAAATCTTTTGGTTCATCATTAGGATTAATTGATGATCGTTGTTACAACGATTATAAGTCTATGGCTGCAGCTGAAGCAAAAAGAAATGATGGCATTCAAGCTCTTGGAATTATGACCCCATCGGGTGATCATTATAAGATAGCAAAAGAATTTATTGAAAAAGGTATACATATTATTTGTTCTTATCTCTAATCATTATTTTAATTGTCTCTTGCATTAATATGAAAGGTGCACGGGTATTAA
>CACGRD010000034.1 GCA_902575375.1 uncultured Alphaproteobacteria bacterium | reverse complement strand
TGCCAGAATACCACAAGAAGGTAATTTAAAGGCAAATTTTCATGCTGGCGGTAAGGCAAGTAAAACTGACCTAGTTTATAGGGACCAAGAAATTATCAAAAATTTGGGATCAAAACTAAAAGAACATAATCTCTTTTTTGTTGGAATTGATATAATTGGAAATTATCTAACAGAAATAAATGTTACTTCACCTACAGGATTGAAGCAAATTAACGCATTAAATAATGTAAAATTAGAGAAAGAGTTTTGGGATAAGCTTGAAGCAAAATATAAATTAGTTTAATTATAATTTTTAAAGGAAAACATATGCACGAAAATAGAATTTTAATACACAAACTAAAAAATTTTGAAAATATAAATTCAAATTTTCTTATAATAACATTGATGTTATTTGGTTCAATTTTATTAGCGATTTCCGCTAAAGTTCAAGTACCATTTTGGCCAGTGCCAATGACAATGCAGACGTTTGTAATATTCTTAATAGGAATGACATATAGTGTAAGATTATCTTTTGCTACAGTTGCTTTTTACCTTTTTCAAGGAGCTATAGGAATTCCTGTTTTTGCAGCCGGTGGCGGAGTTGCTTATTTAGTTGGACCAACGGCAGGATATCTTTATGGTATGTTATTTGCATCTATCGTTATAAGTTATTTAGCAAATTTAGGTTTCAGCAAAACATATTTTAAAGCTATAGTATCTCTACTAATTGGTTCTGCTATTATTTTTTCATTTGACATTATCTATCTTGGTTATATTATTGGTTTCGAAAAAGCAGTAGCTGCTGGTCTTTTACCATTTATTCCAAGTGAATTGTTTAAAATTGCATTGGCAGTTGCTTTGATCCCAACTTTACACAAAATTATTACAAAATAATAATTAATGAAAATAGGTATTGATGTAGGCGGTACCAAAACTGAGGGTATTCTTCTAGATCCAAATGGAACTGAAATAGATAGAAAAAGAATTAATACTGAAAAAAGTTATGATGGAACAATTAATGGAATACTCTCGATTATAAATCATTTTGAAGATAAGCATGGCAAAGCAGAATCAGTTGGCATGGGAATGCCAGGGGCCATATCAAATGATACAGCTTTAATTAAAAATGCTAATTCTATATGGTTAAATGGTAAACCACTTAAGCAAGATTTGGATAAAATTCTTAATAGAAATATTAATATAGAAAATGATGCTAATTGTTTCACACTGTCCGAAGCAGTAGATGGAGCAGGTAAAGATTATCAAGTTGTTTTTGGAGTAATCATCGGAACGGGTGTTGGTGGCGGTATTAGCATTAATCAAAAAGTTTTAAGAGGGCGAAATAGTATAAGTGGCGAATGGGGTCATATAGTACTGCCAGGGAGAACTGAAGAAGAAAAAAAATATGTAAAAAAATGTTATTGTGGGAAAAATGGTTGTTTAGAAACTTACATATCTGGCCCTGGATTTTCATCGGCTTATAACTTGCGTTTCAATAAAAATTATAATTCACATCAAATATTAGAGGGTTTTATTAATAATGAAGAAGATAGTATTTTTGCACTAAATCAATACATTGATCATTTAGCTAGAGGTTTATCTGTTGTATGTAATATCCTTGATCCAGATGTAATAGTTTTGGGTGGTGGCATGTCCAATATAGATTTTATTTATGAAAATATAAATGATACTCTAAAAAAATATGTTTTTACTGATACGCTAGATACTAAAGTTGTTAAAAATGTTTATGGGGATTCAAGTGGCGTAAGGGGAGCTGCTTGGCTTTCTTAAATACCACCCATTGAAATATATTTTATAGTTAAATAATCATCAAGGCCATATCGAGAACCTTCTCTTCCCATTCCTGATTCTTTTACACCTCCAAAAGGAACTTCTGCGATTGTTGGTAATCCATTGTTAATAGATACAATTCCATATTCAAGTGCTTCGGCAACCCTCCAAATTCTCCCTATGTCTCTTGAATAGAAATATGAAGCTAATCCATAAGGAGTATCATTAGCCATTTTAATCACTTCAACATCACTGGAAAATTTATAAAGAGGAGCAACAGGTCCAAATGTTTCTTCAAAAGTTATTTTTGCCTTTGTAGATACATTAGAGAGAACAGTTGGTTGATAGAAATTCCCACCAAGCGAATGTACATCTCCACCAATTGCTATTTTAGCTCCTGTATTAACTGCGTCTTGTACATGATCAACTACTTTTTCTAAAGAGGATTGATCAATTAAAGGGCCAGATGTAATTCCATCTTCAAGTCCATTGCCCACTGTTATTTTACTGACTTCATTTGTAAATTTTTCAAGGAATTCATTATAAATATTTTCATGCACAAATATTCTATTTGAACAAATACATGTTTGACCACTATTTCTAAATTTACTTTGAATAGCTCCTGCAACAGCTTCATCGATATCTGCATCATCAAAAACGATAAATGGTGCGTGACCACCTAGTTCCATAGAAACTTTTTTTACTGTCGAAGCACTTTGCTCTAAAAGAATTTTTCCAACCTCTGTAGATCCTGTAAAAGAAATTTTTCTAACAATAGGGTTACTTGTTAGTTCTTTACCAATTTCACTTGCTGATCCAGTTATTACATTAAATACACCATCTGGAAAACCAGCTTCTTTAGCAAGTACTGCTACAGCTAATGCTGAATAGGGTGTTTGGCTTGCTGGTTTAACAACAGTAGTACAACCAACTGCTAGAGCGGCTGCACATTTTCTTGTGATCATTGAATTTGGAAAATTCCATGGAGTTATCGCCCCAACAACACCAACAGGCTGTTTTATTATTACAATTCTTTTTCCAGGTCTTGGATCAGGAACTATATCACCATACACCCTTTTTGCTTCTTCAGCATAGAATTCAATATATGAAGCACCCATTAGTATTTCACCTTTTGCTTCAGCCAGAGGTTTACCTTGCTCAATAGTCATTATTTTAGCTAAATCATCTGCATTTTCTGTGATAAGTTCTCCCCATTTTTTTAGAATCACTGATCTTTCTTTCGCAGTAGTCTCTTTCCAAGTTTGGAAAGCAGTATTCGCATCTTCTATAGCTTTTTTAGTTTCTGAAACTGAGCATTTTGGGACGTTGCCAATAATTTCAAGAGAAGCTGGATTATTAACCTCAAGAGTTTCACCTGAAGAACTTTCAACCCATTCCCCATTTATAAAACATTTTTGTTTAAAGAGTGATTTGTTATTTAATTCCATATGTTTTAATTATAATGCATAGTTTTAAATTAAGGAAAATATAATGACAATAGTTAATTCTTGGAATGAATGGGATCCATTAAAACATGTTATAGTTGGAGCAGTTGAAAATGCCAACATACCTCCAATGGAACCAGCGCTTGAACCAAAAATTAGTAAAGATAGTGGTATGGCAGGATCTCACGGACCACGATCGAAGGAGTCAATTGATAAAGCAAATATACAACTAGAAAACTTTGTTAAAATTTTAAATTCCCTAAATATAAAAGTTGATAGACCAACACCTATTGACTTTTCTCAGAGTATCGAGACACCCGATTGGTCTAATGATGGTATGTTTGGTTGTATGCCTCCTAGAGATGTTATTCTTACTGTAGGAAATGAGATGCTAGAGGCGCCCATGTCTTACAGATGTAGATGGTTTGAGTACCTTGCTTATAGACCACTACTTGAAAAATATTATTCAGAAGATAAAAATATGAGATGGGAGTCGGCACCTAAACCAAGATTAACAAACCAATCTTATAAGTCTAATTATCTTCCTGAAGGCATAACGGAGGAACAACGATATAAAAAAATCGAAAATAGAGACATGATATTGACAGAAAAAGAACCACTTTTTGATGCAGCAGAAATTTTACGTTTTGGAAAAGATCTCTTTTATCATAACAATTTTACATCAAATTTAAGTGGTTTAGATTGGTTAAGAAGACATTATCCAAATCATCGCGTTCATCAAATTAATTTACCAGGTGATTTAATTCCAACTCACATAGATGCATGTTTTACTCCTATTAAACCAGGAGTTATAATTATTAATCCGAATAGAAAAATATCATCAGAGCAGAGAAAAATTTTCGATGATAATAAATGGGAAATTCATGAGGCAGCACCTTCCATTCATAATAGTCCACCACCTATGTGTTATTCATCAATCTGGTTATCAATGAACGTTTTGATAATTGATCCTAAAACTATATGTGTTGAAGCAACTGAAGAAAAAATGATTAAACAAATGGAAAGTTTTGGATTGGATGTTATTCCAGTTCCTTTTAGGGACGTTTATGCATTTGGGGGTAGTTTACATTGTGCTACTACTGATGTTCATAGAGAGGGTGAGTGTGAGGATTATTTTCCAAATCAATAATGTATAGTTTTAATCAAAATAACGTTAAAGCCAATTTACATGATACAAAATTTTCTAGAATTGGTGTAATTACACTATCGACTGATTTTACAATTGAGCAAGATTTTAGAAAAATTTGTCATAATTTACCAGTTGACCTATTTTTTAATAGGATACCTTTTTTAAATCCTCTAACTCATGAAAATTATATAAAGATGGCTGATCATCTTACAGAAATAACAAATCAAATATTACCCAATGAGAAAATACAAGTTGTAGCGTATGGATGTACTTCGGGCACTATTGAAATTGGTGAAAAAAGAATAAGATCTGAAATCTTCAAAGCTAAACCTGACGCTTTAATCACTACACCTATTACAGCAGCTGTAAAAGCACTTAAATTGTTAAATCATAAAAAAATTGCTGTTCTTACACCGTATCCAAAAAATGTTAATGTAAAAGTTTACAACTATTTAATTGATAGTGGATTTGAAATTAAATCATTTAGTTCGTTTAATTTAAATTATGATTCGGAAATTGCTCGAGTAACCCATGACAGTTTAATGGAAACAATTTCCTCAATTGATTTAACAGATGTTGATAGTATTTTTGTTTCTTGTACTGCATTAAAAGTAATTGATATTATCGAAAAATTAGAGTCAAAATTAAGCAAAGATATCATTTCAAGTAATCAAGCAATAATTTGGGATTCATTAAGATTATCTAATATTAATCAAAAAATTGATGGTTTTGGTAACCTATTTAAATTACATTAAATAGGGTTTTAATTGATTACACTTCAACAAATAAAAGATGCACATAAGAAAATTTTACCTTATGTTAATTATACACCATTAATTAATTCTAATTTCTTATCGAAAAATAATAAAGTAAAACTAAAATTAGAAAATTTTCAAATTACTGGTTCATTTAAGTTAAGAGGTGCGGTTAATAAGCTTCTTTCTTTAAGTGAAGATGACAAAAGCAAAGGAGTTATTGCAGTTTCTACAGGCAATCATGGCAAAGGCGTTGCTTATGCTTCAAAGGTATTGGGCATTCAATCAACAATATATATGTCTTCAATGGTTCCAGAATATAGAAAAGAGGCTATTGAAAAATTAGGAGCAAAAGTAGAAATTATTGGAAAGAATAGTGATGAAGCTGATTTACATGCTAAACAAATTGCGAAAGAAAAAAATATCCCATTAATTCACCCCTTTGATGATGAAGACATTATTATTGGCCAAGGTACAGTTGGGCTTGAAATGCTTACTGAATTTCCTGAAGTTGATACTGTAATTATACCAACATCTGGTGGCGGTCTTATATCTGGAATAGCACAAGCTATTAAACTTCAAAAACCTGACACAAAAATTATTGCCGTATCTATGGAAAGAGGTCCTTCAATGTATGAAAGTCTAAAAAAAGGCAGACCTGTTGATGTAGAGGAAACTGAAACTTTAGCTGATTGTCTAGGGGGTAGTATTGGCTTAGATAATAAATTTACATTTAATATTGTACAACAATACGTTGATGACTTTGTTTTAGTAAGTGAAGAAAAAATAGCTGAGGGAATTAGAATAAATTTTTTAGAACATAAAATTGTATCTGAAGGTGCTGCAGCAACAAGTGTAATGGTTGTTAAAGAAAAACTAACATCGCACTTAGGAAAAAATATAATCTGTCTAATTTGTGGTGGAAATATTGACTCGGAATTGTTTAACAAAGTTTTAAGTCATGCTCATCCTTAATAAAAATGATATTATTCAACATGTAGATTTGAATAAAAATCTCATACCAATAATAGAGGAGGCTTTTATAAGTTTATCAAAAGGATTGGTAATGATGCCACCTATAATGAGAATTGATATTGAAAAATATCATGGTGAATCTGATGTTAAAGCTGCATACGTTGAGGGTCTTGATAGTTTTGCAATAAAAATCGCTTCAGGTTTTTTCGATAATGCAAAACTTGGTCTGCCATCTAGTAATGGACTGATGGTTTTATTAGATTCAAAGACTGGAGTTGTAAAATCTGTTCTATTGGATGAAGGTTATCTTACAGATACTAGAACTGCTATAGCAGGAGCAATAGCTACAAAATATTTATCAAATCAAAATGCTAATTCTGTTGGTATTATTGGAGCTGGAATTCAAGCCAAATTACAACTTCAAGCAATAATGTTAGTTAGAAAAATAAAAAAAATAATAGTCTGGACAAGAGATGAGACAAAAGCAAAACAATTTATTGAAGGTTTTAAAGGTTTAGATTTAGATTTGCATGTAGCTTCTTCTTGCAAGGAGTTGGCAAGCTTATCAGAAATAATCGTTACAACGACTCCTAGTAAAAAACCGCTTTTGGAATTTGATTGGATAATTAAAGGAACTCACATAACAGCAATCGGATCAGATGCAGAACAAAAAAACGAATTAGATCCTCAGATGTTAAAAAATTGCGATCAA
>CACGRD010000033.1 GCA_902575375.1 uncultured Alphaproteobacteria bacterium | reverse complement strand
TTGAAAAACTTTTAAAGTAAATTGCGACCCCATCTCACTTTCAAATGGTCTTTCAGATATCTGTTCGACAATTTTAGTTTTTTTAAGTCTAAATTTAATTAAGTCACTAACGGTTCCCACTTTTAAATTATGTAATTTTGCAAACTTAATAATTTCTGGTAACCTCGCCATAGAACCATCTTCGCTCATTATTTCACAAATAACACCAGAAGGATTGAGATCTGCGAGTTTTGAAATATCAACTGCTGCTTCTGTATGACCAGCACGTACTAATACTCCTCCATCCCAAGCCATAAGAGGAAAAACGTGCCCAGGATAAACAAGGTCGTTTTTGCTTTTATTATTGTTTACAGCTACTGATATAGTATGGGCTCTATCAGCTGCAGATATTCCAGTAGTCACGCCTTCTTTTGCCTCAATAGAAACAGTAAATGCAGTTAAATCATTTTTTATGTTACTTGGATTCATTAAGGGAAGTTCCAATTCTTCTATTCTTTTCTTAGTTAAAGCTAAACAAATTAATCCTCTTCCATGTTTTGCCATAAAATTAATAGCTTGCGGGTTAGCATATTGAGCGGGAATTATTAAATCACCTTCATTTTCTCTATCAGGATCATCAACAAGAATATACATTTTTCCATTTCTTGCATCTTCAATAATATCTTCAATAGAAGATAGATACTCTTCAAAATTATCTTTATTCATTGTTAAGAATAAAACGTGCAAGATAATCAAATTCAATATTAACTTGATCACTTCTATTTAAATATTTTAAATTAGTATGATTAAATGTATGGTCTATTACAGAAATCATAAATGTATTATTTTCTACTCTTGCCACTGTTAAAGAAATACCATTTATTGAAATAGATCCCTTTTCTACAATAAACCTATTATTTTTATTAAATTTTTTTTCAAAATGATATTCCCAACTATTTTCAAGTTCTAAAATTTCACTGACAATAGTTGTGGTGTCAACATGACCATAAACAAAGTGACCACTGATTTCATCACCTATCTGAAGTGATTTTTCTAAATTAATTTTTTCATTTTTTAAAATAGAATTAGCTAGATTTGTTCTTTGCAGGGTTTCTTCTCCTATGTTCACATCAAAGCTAAATGAATTGTTGTTTGATGGAGTGATATTTTTTGCTGTAAGACAAACTCCATTACAAGAAATTGAAGAACCTTCCTTACAATTACTCAAATTAAGATTTGTAGATATTTGGTAAAGTCCCACATCTTTGTTTTTTATTGTTCCTAAATCTTGAATAATACCTGTAAACATTAATTTACCTGATAGTTAGTATATATGTCGTCTTTGAATTTTTTTCTTACATTTAAAGATAAATTTAATTGACTAAGTTTTTTTCCCACAATTGCTGGTTTGCCATGTTTTCCTATAATAATTTTGGATTTGAATAAATGAATTTCATCTACTAAATTATTATTTAACAATTCTGTAAAAAAAATACCACCTGCCTCAACTAATAAATCTGATATTTTTAATGAGTATATTTTACTAAAAATATTTTTTAAATTGAGTTTCTTGTTTTTATTTAATTTACAAAAAATAATTTCACATCCTAATTTAATTAGATTTTCAGATTTTTTATTTTTTTTAGAAGTAAAGATAATAATTCTTTTTTTAGATATATCTTTTAATATTTTTGATTTTATTGGTATTTTTAAATTATTATCAATTATTATAATTGTAATATGTTGCTCTAAAGTTTTTTTTAATCTTATAGTTAATCTTGGGTCATCTTTAATTACAGTTTTTGAAGTCGTTAAAATAGCTTGACTCATTGATCTTAACTTATGCGCATATTCTCTACTTGATTTATTAGATATCCATTTACTTTTATAATTATGCCATGCAATTTTTTCATCTGTAGAAGTTGCAATTTTTACTTTTGTAAATGGTTTTTTCTTTAAAACACTTTTAAAAAAAAATTTATTTAAATTATATGTTCTATTCTTTTCTAAACCTACGTTTACAATTACATTATTTTTTTTTAACTTTTTAATACTTTTATAATTAGTTCTAACATCTGGATCAGCCGCAGATATAAATATTTCTTTAATTCCTGATCTTAATATTTGATCTGTGCATGATCCATCTTTTGAACTATGAAAACATGGTTCTAAGGTAACATACATTGAAGCTCCTTTAGCTTTATGGCCAGCTTTAGCTAGAGCTATTTCTTCGGCATGAGGCCTTCCAGATTTATTCGTTACAGCTTTAGAAATTATTTTTGAATTTTTTGCGATTACACATCCTACTGTGGGATTAGGGAAAGTTTTTCCAAATTTTTTTTTTAGCAATATCATGTGCTAAATTAATCATCTTTACATTTTGTTGAGACACTAAAAATTATTTATCTTCTAAATTACCTAAGAAATCTTCAAAATCTTTTGCTTCTCTAAAATTTTTGTAAACAGAGGCAAATCTGACGTATGCTACCTGATCTAAATGCATTAAAGCTTCCATAATGTACTGACCGATAATATTAGATTTTATATCAGTTTCACCAGAGTTTTCTAATTTTCTTACAATAGCATTCACAATCTTTTCAATTTTTTCATTATCAACATTTCTTTTTCTTAAAGCTAAAGAAAGAGATCTATACATTTTATCTCTATCAAAATTTTCTTTTTGACCGTTACTTTTCATTACGACCAAATCTCTTAGCTGAATTCTCTCAAAAGTTGTAAATCTAGAGCCGCAAGCATCACAAACTCTTCTTCTTCTTATAGCAGTATTATCTTCTGTAGGTCTTGAGTCTTTTACTTGTGTATCTTCATTACTACAGAAGGGGCATCTCATTTAAAATGCCTCACTATAAATTGGATATTTTTTGCAAAGCTCAATTACATCTTTTCTTGTTTTATTAAAAACTACATTTCTCTCATTTTCCTCAAGTAAAAGACTATCCAAAATATCGGCAATCATATTTCCAACTTGCTCAAAATCTTTCTGATTAAAACCTCTGGTAGTAGCAGCTGCAGTTCCAAATCTAAGTCCACTAGTTATTTTTGGTGGATTAGGATCATATGGAATTGCATTTTTGTTACATGCCAATCCAACTTCTTCTAAAATTTTTTCTGCTTTATCACCAGTTAAACCTTTTGGTGTCAAGTCTAACCAAACTATATGTGAATCTGTGCCTCCTGTAACAATTCTAAATCCTCTATCAACTAAAGTTTTTGCCATAACTTTAGCACTAGCAATTACATTTTTTATATATTCTTCGAATTCAGGTTTAAGTGCTTCACCAAAGCAAACAGCTCTAGCTGCAATTACATGCATTAGTGGACCGCCTTGTAATCCAGGGAAAACAGCAGAATTAATTTTTTTATATAAATCTTCATGATTAGTTAAAATCATTGCACTTCTTGCACCTCTTAAAGTTTTGTGAGTTGTTGAGGTTACTACATGGGCATGCTCAATCGGGTTTGGATATTGTTTACCAGCAACTAAACCGGAGTAGTGAGCCATATCAACTAAAAAATATGCTCCTACTTTATCAGCTATTTCTCTAAATTTTTTCCAATCTATTGTTCTAGGATAAGCGGAAGCTCCAGCTATTAGCATTTTTGGTTTATGCTCTAAAGCTAAAGCTTCAACTTCATCATAATCAATTAAATCTTTATCATTACCATCTTTTTTTACGCCGTATTGAACAGCATTAAACCATTTACCAGATAGATTAGGTTTTGCTCCATGAGTAAGGTGACCACCTGATGCAAGAGACATACCTAAAATAGTATCGTGTGGTTGAAGTAAAGCTAGAAAAACTGCTTGGTTTGCCTGTGCTCCACTATGTGGTTGTAGATTTGCAAATTTACAATTAAAAAGTTTTTTAACTCTTTCTAAAGCAATCTCTTCAGCTTGATCTACGAATTCGCATCCTCCATAATACCGTTTACCAGGATACCCTTCTGCATATTTATTGGTCATAACAGAACCTTGAGCATTTAAAATTGATCTTGAAGCAATATTTTCAGATGCTATCAACTCTATTTGGTTTTGTTGTCTTTCTAATTCACGGCTTAATGTTCCATAAACCTCTGGGTCTGCTTCTTTAATTCCTTTAGTAAACAAATCTGAAATCATAATTTTTTAATCCTTCTTTTATGTCGTCCTGACTCAAACTTTGTAGAAAGAAAAGCCTGAACACTTTTTTTTGCCTCACTAGTATTTATAAATCTACCTGGTAAAACAAGTACATTAGCATCATTGTGCTTTCTTATCAATCTTGCTATTTTTGAATTATTAGCAAGACCAGCCCTAATTCCTTTTTTTCTATTAGCTGCAATACTCATACCAACACCAGTTCCACAGATTAGAATACCAACGTTTTTCTTATTCTTAAGAACCTCTTTAGTTAATTTGTGTGCAAAATCAGGATAATCAACACTCTCATCTGTCTTTGTTCCTAAATCATTAATTTTTGGAAATTTCTTTAACAATTTAGTTTTGAGGTCAAATCCAGCATGGTCTGAGGCAATGTATATATTCTTATTTTGCATAATAATTTTTTGTGGTTATTTACATTAAAATAATGATATTGGCTAATATTGTATGAAAGAAAATAATTGGTTTGATCCATTTTATATTCAAAATCATTTAAATGAAGAAGAAAGTAATATTCAGAAAAATGTAAGGGATTTTTGTAATAACGAACTTAAACCTACAGTAGTTGAAAGAAACAGAAAAAATGAATTTGATCAAGAACTCTATCTAAAATTTGGATCACTTGGAGTTTTGGGGCAAACAGTTAAAACACACGGTGGTTCTGGTACATCAAATTTAGCGTATGGACTTGTAGCATATGAATTTGAAAAAATAGATAGCAGCTACAGATCTTCAATATCTGTTCAATCTTCGCTGGTAATTCATCCAATAAATGAATTTGGATCGCAAGAACAAAAAGATAAATATCTTCCACAATTAATTAAAGGAGAAAAAATTGGTTGCTTTGGTTTGACAGAAAGCGAAGCTGGTTCTGATCCTGCTTCAATGAAAACTTCATTTAAACAAACTAAAGATGGATATATTTTAAATGGATCTAAAAACTGGATTACGAATGCACCAATTGCTGATATATTTATTATTTGGGCAATTGAAGAAAATAAAGATCACAAAAGTATCAAAGGTTTTATAATTGAAAAAAAAACTGAAGGATTAAATACTTCAACAATAGAAAATAAAACGAGCTTAAAAATCAGTCCAACTGGACAAATAATTTTAAATAATGTTTTTGTTCCAAGTAATTTGTGTTTAGAAAATACCGAAGGATGGAAATCAGTTTTTAGTTGTCTCAATAAAGCAAGATTTGGCATTAGCTGGGGAGTATTAGGTTCAGCATCTGAATGTTGGTTAATTGCAAAAGACTATGTAGAAAATAGAATTATGTTTAAAAAACCTTTAGCATCAAATCAATTAATTCAAAAAAAATTATCAGAGATGCAAATAGAGATAAATCTGGGATTAGCATCATGTCTTTTAAGTTCTAAAGCTTTAGATGAGGGAAAAGATATTATTAATGCAATTAGTATTTTAAAAAAAAATAACTGTAAAAAATCTTTAGATATAATTAGAAATGCACGTGATATGCTTGGGGCAAATGGGTTATTAGAAGAATATCATATCATGAGACATTTGGTTAACTTAGAAACTGTTAAAACTTACGAAGGCGCAGAGGATATTCATTCATTAATTTTAGGAAAAAATCAGACTGGAATATCCAGTTTTTAAAAGTAATTTCTAGTTTTAGAGGTTTGATATAGTAAATTTTGTTAATATTTAATACCAATAGAAATTGATACAAATAAGATTTTTGTATAAATCTCAGACATTAATTCATATTATCTCGGGAGGACATATGAAAAAAAATTTAAAAAGACGTGAGTTTCTAAAGAAAGCTGGTGTAGCAGGTGCTGCTGCAGTTGGTGCTTCTACTTTAGCAGCTCCAGCAATAGCTGGCGGTCATCAAGAGTGGATCATTTGTAGTGCTTTTGGTAAAGCTGGTCCATTAGGACAGGCTATCCAAGGTTTTGGAGATAACATAAATAGATATTCTGAAAAGCTTAAAGTGAAAGTTTATCATGCTGGTGAACTTGTTCCAGGACTTGAAGCATTAGATGCAGTAAGATCTGGTGCAGCTCAAGCAGCTTATGGAGCTCCTTATTATTGGCCAAACCTATCAGATGCAATTGAGTTCGTAGCAACATGCCCATTTGGAATGAATGCAATGGAGCAAAATGCATGGTGTTATTATGGAGGTGGTATTGAAGCTGCTGACAAAATTTATAATGCGCTTGGTGTTAAATTTTTACCTATGGGTAACACAGGAAACCAAATGGGTGGTTGGTTTAACAAAGAAATCAATACTCCTGATGACTATAAAGGTCTAAAAATGAGAATGCCTGGCTTAGGTGGTAGAACTATTGAAAAACTTGGAGCTACACCTGTATTGCTTGCAGGACCTGATGTTTTACCAGCTTTAACTTCTGGTGCAGTTGATGCAGCAGAATGGATATGCCCAGCAGCAGATTTAGGAGCTGGATTATATCAAGCTGCAAAGTATTATTATGGACCAGGATGGCATGAACCATCTACTCTTCTAGATTTATCTATGGATCTTAAAGCATGGGAAGCACTTGATAGTGACACTCAAGGCTTAATCGATGATTTAGCTAAATCTTTCAACATGACTGTATTTAGTCGTTTCCAAGCTATTAATGGACCAGCATTACAACAACTTGTTAATGAACATAACGTAGAAATTAAAACTTTCCCAGATGAGGTTTTAATAGCTCTTGGTAATGCAGCAGGTGAAGTTGTTTTTGAGAGGGGTTCTATTAACTCTGAAACAAAAGCTATAACAAATCACTTATTATCTTTCAGAAAAGTCATTAAAGAATGGTTTACTAAAGGTGAGCAAAACTTCTCACGTATAAGAGATTTACCATTTAAGTTTCCTGATTCAGTATAATATTTGAAATTTTTTAATTTTTAAGAGGTCTCTTTTGAGACCTCTTTTTT
>CACGRD010000032.1 GCA_902575375.1 uncultured Alphaproteobacteria bacterium | reverse complement strand
TCAAGGAGGAGGATCAGATGCAAGTCAAGTTAATGAAGGTATAAAATATATAGAAGATAAATTAAATTCTATTAGTTAATTTGAAAATTGTTCTTTATTGCGCTTAAAAAATCTTGAGTATTTAACCATTTCTGATCTTTATTAATTAATATTGCTAAATCTTTTGTCATTTCACCACTTTCTACAGTTTTGATACAAGTTTCTTCCAATTTTTTAGCAAAATTTATTAATTCATTATTACCATCAAATTCCCCCCTAAAACTTAAACCCCTTGTCCAAGCAAAAATTGATGCAATTGGATTGGTTGAAGTTTCTTCACCTTTCTGATGATTTCTATAATGTCTTGTAACAGTTCCATGTGCAGCTTCAGCTTCTACTGTTTTACCATCTGGGGTCATTAACACACTTGTCATTAAACCTAGTGACCCAAACCCTTGAGCAACAGAATCTGATTGAACATCTCCATCATAATTTTTACAAGCCCAAATAAAATTACCTTCCCATTTTAAAGCTGATGCCACCATATCATCGATTAATCTGTGCTCATAAACTATGTCTTTTTCTTTAAATTTATTTTTAAATTCAGTATCAAATACATCCTGAAATAAATCTTTAAATCTTCCATCGTAGACTTTTAAAATAGTATTTTTAGTAGAAAGGTAAACTGGCCAACCAAGATTAAATCCATAATTAAAACAGGCTCTAGCAAAGTCTTTAATTGAATTATCTAAATTATACATTGATAGAGCTACACCAGATTTTTCAAACTCATAAACATCTTTTGTAAATCCTTCAGATCCATCTTTAGGTTCAAAAACCATTTTAAGTGTCCCTGGTTTATTAATTAATGTGTCAGTCGCTCTATATTGATCACCAAAGGCATGTCTAGCAACTACAATTGGATGGTTCCAGTTCGTGATTATTCTTGGAACATTTTTGCATATAATTGGCTGTCTAAATATAGTTCCTCCCAGTATATTTCTTATTGTTCCATTTGGAGAACGCCACATTTGTTTTAATTTGAATTCTTCTACTCGATTTTCATCAGGTGTAATTGTTGCGCATTTTATTCCTACACCATATTTTTTCACCGCCTTGGCAGCGTCTATGGTGATTTGATCATTTGTTTCATCTCTTTTAATCACTCCAAGATCAAAATATTTGATGTCTATATCAAGATAGGGTAAAATTAATTGTTCTTTGATATACTCCCAGATAATTCTGGTCATTTCATCTCCATCCATTTCAACTACAGGGTTTTTAACTTTTATTTTTGCCATTTAATTAATATATTTTTTAATTGATCAACCGTATCTATAATGTGAAAACTGTTTTGTAAATTTTTATTTGAAAATTTTTCATCTTCAAAAAATTTAAATTGTTGAAATAGATTATCCCAGAAATTATTTTTATTAAAAAATATTATAGGCTTATTATGTATCCGCATTATTTTCCAAGATACAACTTCTACAATTTCTTCTAAAGTTCCTGTTCCTCCTGGTAATGCTAAATATGCATCACCTATCTCAAAGAGTAACTTTTTTCTTTCAGACATATTATCAACTATTTTTAACTCATCTATATTTTCAAAAATTATTTCTCTCTCAGATAAAAAATTTGGAATAACTCCAATAACTCTATTTTTATATTTTTTTGCTGTCTTAGCGACAACGCCCATAATACCAACTTTTGCTCCACCATAGACAATATTTATTTTAAATGATGATATTAATTTGCTAATTTCTTCTGCATCTTGATAATATTTATTACTTAATTTATCTGAAGATGAACAATAGATAGTAATTGATTTAATTGTCATAGATTAAAAAGTTTATTTAAAAAAATTTAATTAGAAATTTTTTTCTTGTACCAATTCTTAATGTTTTCTCTAAACATTAAAGCGGATGGTGTAACAACTAATGTAAGAAATGTTGCAAAAAGAAGTCCAAATACTATAGCTGTTGATAATTGAACCCACCACTGAGTATCTGGTGATCCTCTTGTTATTTCTCTAGATATAAAGTCAACATTTGTCATTGTTACCATAGGTAATAAGCCTAGTACTGTTGTAGTTGTTGTAAGTAAAACTGGTCTCAATCTCTGCGCTCCTGTTTTGATAATAGCTTCTCTAATATTTGATGTTTTAGTCTTTAAAAAATCAAATGTATCAATCAATATAATGTTGTTATTTACCACTATTCCAGCAAGAGCAATAACTCCCACTCCTGACATAACGATACCAAATGGTTGTGCTGTTACCATTAAACCTATAAACACACCAGCTGTAGACATCACTACTGCAAAAAGAATTAAGAATGCACTATAAAAGCTGTTAAACTGCAAAAGAAGTATCATTAACATTAAAAATAATGCTACGCCAAAAGCTCCTGTTAAAAATTCTTGAGCTTCTTTTTGGTCTTCATTTTCTCCAATAAGTTCTGCTCTTACTTTGCTATCTAATTCATAACGTGGTAGATCTAATGTTCTTCCTCTCCAAGACGGTGCAGTATCTGAAATTCCTAATACGTACTCAAGTTCTTTTACTTTACCATCAGGATAAGTTCCAGGTTCTACATCTGCTTGAATATTTATTGCATTTTTTGAGTCTACTCTTATTATATTTCCTGTTCTGCTATTTGGAACAATTTCTACAAAATTGGATATTGGAACTAAACCATTTGAAGTAGTCACTCTTAAGTTATCAATTCTATCTAATGTTCTCCCTTCGTTTGGATAACGAAGATAAAGTGGTATACTTTCATTACTATCATCAGGTCTATATTCACCAAGTTTAAGACCGTTTGTTGCAAGTTTAATCACATTACCAATTGATGTAATGTTAGCTCCAAATTTAGATGCTTGTTTTCTATCTACATTAATTTCCCATTCTATCCCAGGTGCTGGTAAATTATCTTCAACATTCATTAACTTTGGATAACTATCCATAAATTTTTTAAGTTTAATTCCTTCAGCAATTAAAAGTTGTTTATTATCACTGGTTAATTTAATGTTAATTGGTTTACCTTCACCAGGACCACCTTGCTGTTCTCTTGACTCTACTTTAATCCCATTGATGCTTTTTGTGGCTTCCAAAATTTCTGCAAGAATTACTTTTGATTTCCTTCTTTTATCCCAATCTGTATATTCCAAACTTATTGATCCTATAAAGTCTTCAGATGCTTCTGATTGCTCACTAACATTTCCACTTAAAGAATAAACATTTTTAAATTCCTGTCTTTCCGATTGAAGCTTTAAAATAATATTCTCGACTCTTGATACATAATCTTTTTTTTCTTCAACAGAAAGATTACCTCTTGCAAAAACTACGATTTTAGCAAGATCTGGTTCCACATCTGGGAAAAATTCCACACCTTCTCCAACTTGAGTATAGGTGTAGTTAACAGCAATTAATATTACTAAAGCACTAATCATCACCTTTAAAGGATGAAATAATAAGAAGTTTAATGCTTTTGCATAAAATCCAACAAAACCAGTTACGTTTAAAACAGGTTCATTTGATTCTGAAGATAAGATTTTTGCATTTTTAGAAACTATCTTATCTGTAGAATTTACATTTTCTGAAATTTTATAAACTCTTGGTATTATTCTTATAAATACAAATATAAATAAAGCGAAGCTGAGTAAATATTTTCCAATTGTTATAAATAAACTAAATGTCTCAAGATTTAATAATCCAAATCCATAAGATAACAGATTGTAAAAAATTAGTGATATTAGTAATGGTACAATAAATTGTAGAAGAATTCTTGATACAGTATTTAAAATAGATCCTAAAACTGGAACAAACAGTAGTGCCATAAACAAAGAAGAAATAAGAACACATATAAGTGTTATTGGTAAATATTTCATAAATTCACCAGCTATGCCAGGCCAGAATATTAAAGGTAAAAAGGCTGCTAGTGTAGTTGCAGTCGATGATATAATTGGTAGCGACATTTTTTTTGATGCATTTGCGAAAGCATCTTTTACACCAAGACCTTCTTTCATTTTTCTATCTGCATATTCAACAACAACAATTGCTCCATCGACTAATAGTCCTACAGATAAAATTAGGGCAAATAATACTACTATATTAATAGTAAAACCCATTACAGACAGAGCTAATAAACCTGATAAAAACGATCCTGGAATAGATACGCCAACTAATAAACCAGATCTAACGCCTAGTGCTCCTAAAATAATAATTAAAACAAGGATAATAGCTGCTATGACATTATTTTGCAGACTATTTAACATAGTTTTAATTCCTTTTGATTGATCATTTCCAAAAGAGATTTCAACATTTTCAGGAAAACTTTTAGCGGTAATTGCACTTATTCTTTTTACTTCTTCAATAGTATTGATAATATTTTCACCAATTCTTTTGGAAACATCAATAGTTATTGAATTAGATCCATTTACATTAGCATAAGATTGCCTATCTTCGAATGTTCTTTTAACTTCAGCAATATCTCTAAATGTAATAACTGAATCTCCGTTAGTTTTAACAGGGGTATTTAATACATCTTCAATAGTTTCGTATAAACCTGGAACTTTAATATCAAAACTTCCGTCCCCAGTGTCTTGACCACCAGCAGATACCATTTTATTATTTTCTCTAACGATATTAATAAGACTCTCAAGATTGATGCCATAGCTATCAACAGCAGTTGGATTAATTAATATGTCAACCTGCTCATTTCTTTTACCGCCTATTTTAGCTTCTAAAACACTAGGAATTGTTTCTATATCATCTTGCAAAATGTCAGCTAAATCCTGAAGAGTTCTATTAGGCACATCTCCGCTTAAAGAAATGGATAAGATAGGAAATGTACTTATATTAACTTCGTTAACTGTTGGTTCATCTGCTTCACTAGGTAGATCACCCTTAGCTCTATCAACTTTATCTCTAATATCAACCATAGCTTGATCAGAATCAAATCCAGCATCAAATTCTAATAAAACATTACCTCCACCTGAATAAGCTGTTGATCTTACTTCTCTTACTCCTTCAACAGTTTTGACTTCGTCTTCAATTGGTTTAACTAAAAGCCTTTCAGAGTCTTGTGCAGAAATACCATTTTGACTTAGTGAAATATAAACTATTGGTATGCTTACATCAGGAGATGATTCTTTGGGCATTGTTATGTAAGTAGATGAACCTGAAAAAATAATAAAAATAAGTATTCCCATGAAAACTCGGGAATGGTTTATTGCATAGTCTATAATATTAATTTTCATTTAGATTAGTTTATTGTTTCACCAATACTTATATACTCTTGTCCACTTACAATTAAATTTACTGTCTCGGGTAATCCAGAAACCCACATGCCATCTATTGTATCCTTAATTGTTTTGGTTGGATAGAAAGTAACTTTATTATCATTATCTACAGCTTTAACGCCTACAGTGCCATCATCTAATAAAGTTAATATAGAAGGTGGTATTTTGTGAGCTTTAAGTTCTGAGCCTTTAATAACAATTTTAGTTGTTATGCCACTTTTATAAGAGAGATCTTTGTTATCAGCTTCAATAGTAATTTCGAATGTTCTAGTACTAGTTTCAGCTGATGGAGAAATAAAAGATATTATTCCATTTTTTTTAATACCATTACTATCTTCTATTAAAGCTTTAGTACCAACGCTCACTTTATTAACATCAAATTCAGATAAATAACCTTCAATCTTGATAGGGTCTAAATCAATTATAGTAAATAGGGGAGTACCAATTGAGATAAATTCAGTTTCCTCAACCATCTTTTCTGAAATAATTCCATCAAATGGTGCCTTGATAGTAGTTTTTTCTATATCTAGTTTTATGTTCTTTAAAATTGATTTTACATTTGAAATTTGAGCTTCAAGGTTTGCTAAGGTAGATTCAAATTTTATTTTAATATCTTCTCTATCCGCTTGCGCATTGGCAAGATTAAAAGATGCTAAACTTAATTTTGATTTTGAACTTAAACCTTTATCAATAAGTTGTTTTGCAGATGCATATTCAATTTCATACAATTCAATTCTCTCAACATTTTGTCTAAGAAGATTATCTCTGTTTTTTTCATTTAAAATTATTTCTTTATTAAGTCTTTCTAAATCTTTTTTTGCACTATAAAGCTTTTCATTTCTATCCTCTAGTGAGATTGTAATCATTTCAGCATTTAGAGATACTCTATCTCCTCTTGCAAATTGAATATTATCTATGTTGCCAGATGTTTCAGATTTAACATCAATTTTTTTATTATGAATAGTTTGACCTTGTAATTCAATAGATTGATCAATTAAACTGGAAGTAAATACCTTTGTTTCAACAGAAAATGTAAAATCTTTATTATCGTTATTTTCTGTATCTTGTGAATATGATGTTTCTGTTTCAGTACTAGTTTCTGTATTATCGTCTTGCGCAACAACATTATTTGTAAATTGACCAGAACCAATCCATCCAACAACGGCGGCAAGTATTATGAAGGCTATAAATATTGATCTTTTCATTAAATATCGTACATGTCATATATATTAAAGTTACTAAAAAAAACAATTTTTTGTTAACTTTATTATCTTTTATGAAATCAAAAAACTGGGTTAATAGACAAAAAAATGATCAGTATGTAAAGAAAGCTAAACAGTTAGGCTATATAAATCGAGCTGCGTTTAAACTAGAAGAGATTGAGCAAAAATATAAAATAATTGAACACTCTAGAGAAATACTAGAGCTTGGATCTTCTCCGGGTGGTTGGACTCAAGTCATCTTAAATTACAATTCAAAAACTAATATAACCTGTTTTGATTTATTAGATATGAAAATTAATAATCAACGTATAGCTTTCTATAGAGAGGATTTTTTAAAATTTAATTTTACTAATTTAAAAAATAAATTTGATTTGGTTTTATCAGATGTAGCTCCTAATACAACTGGTCATCAATCAACAGATCATCTCAGGATAAGTCAATTAATATATGAAGTTATAGACAGATTAGAAATAATATTAAAAAAAAAAGGATCATTTATATTCAAAATTTGGAAGGGAGAGGAAGAAAAGGAAATTATAAAGATGCTTAAAAAAATTTTTGATAAAGTTGAGTATTTTAAGCCAAAATCATCAAGACAAGAATCAAGTGAAATATTTATAATATCAAGAGGATTTAGATTTCATGAAGAGTAAATTAGAAACTATTTTAATTGTAGATTATGGATCTCAATACACACAATTAATAGCGAGAAGAATAAGAGAGTTAGAAGTCTTTTGTCTTGTCTATCCTTTTAATAAAATTACGAAAAAAATTTTAAATGAAATCAAACCATCGGCATTTATATTATCTGGAGGACCTAGATCAGTACTCGACAAAAATGCCCCAAAATTAAATCAAGAAATTTTAAAGATGAAAAAACCAGTTTTAGCAATTTGCTATGGTATGCAATTAGTAACCAAAAATTTGAAAGGTGTAGTAAAACGTTCTACGCATAGAG
>CACGRD010000031.1 GCA_902575375.1 uncultured Alphaproteobacteria bacterium | reverse complement strand
ATCTCAAGAAGCATTTCTAAAGCAAGTGCAAAACTAAATATAAGTCAATCTGCGCTTAGTAGACAAATACAAGATCTTGAATACGATTTAAAGACGCCTTTGTTTATAAGACATCAAAAAGGTGTAAGGTTAACAGAGCAAGGTGAAAATTTATTTAATACTGTAAACCAAATTAATTTTTCAATTTCTGACTTTGAAAAAAAATTATTAGATAAAAAAACTAAACCAGTAGGTAAATTAACCGTTAGCACAACTGTTGGTTTTGGATCAGCATGGCTAACACCAAAAATAAACAAATTTGCCAATCAATACCCAGATATAGATGTAAGTTTAATAATGAGTGACGAAGAAGTTGATTTATCTGCAAGAGTTGCTGATGTAGCAGTTAGAGTAAAAAAGCCAACTCAGGCTAATTTAATATTTAAGAAATTTGTTAACTTTCATAACCACATTTATGGTTCTTCAGATTATTTACAGAAAAGTGGAATACCAAGAAATGTAAATGATCTAGATAAACATGACTTAATTTGTTTTGGTGCTGGATTACCTTCTCCTGTTTCTAATATTGATTGGATATTAAAAATTGGAAAAGAAGGAACAAAAAGAAGGCCTAAATTTAGAGTGAATAGTATTTACGCGATGTCACTTGCAATTGAAAAAGGTGGAGGTTTAGCATCTTTACCTGATTATATGGTTGCAGACAAACCTCAGCTTGTACGTGTTTTACCAAACTTAGAAGGTCCATCATATCAAACATACTTTGTTTATTCAGAGTCTTTTAAAAATGATAGAAGACTTGAAGTTTTTAGGGATTTTTTATTTAATGAAGCTAAAGATTGGCATTATTAGTCTTTGACTTAATTTTTTATTTTTGTATACCGTATCTACATTATGGGATATCCAAAAAAACATAGAGGTAGACGTAAAAGAGGCTCTAAATATAGAAGAAACAAAAAGCGTCAAAAGAAGAAATAATTAATACTTACCTTCTTTTTTAAAATCTAATTGAACATATATATATAAAATGTTTAAATTTTTCACTGAACCAAAATGGTATGTGTGGGCTTATGTCGGCTCTGTAGTCATTCTTACTTCTATATGGGTTCAAGTTCAAATTGATGTACAGATTAACGAATGGTTTGGTGAATTTTATGACATGATTCAAAAAGCACTTGGAACGCCAAATGCTATAACCATGCAAGAATATATGGGAGCTCTTTTAAGCTTTGCTCAACTTGCTGCTATTTCAATTGCATTAGGACTAGCAATTTCATTCTTAACTTCCCATTTTCTTTTTAGGTGGAGAACAGCAATGGTTGAGTGGTACCATAGTGTTTATGATCAAGCGAGAACTATCGAAGGTGCAAGTCAAAGGGTTCAAGAAGATACTATAAAATTTAGCAGAATTATGGAAGGTCTTGGAACGAGCTTAATTGAGTCAGTTCTTGTACTAGTAGAGTTCTTTCCTCTCTTAATGACTTTATCAGTTGGTATTCCAATTTTGTGGTTTGGTGATTGGCAATACGGTTTAGTTTCTGGAGCATTTATATGGGCTGTCGGTGGTACAATTTTAATGATTGTATTAGCATGGTTACTAAGATTAGTTGGTATTGAATATGATCTTCAAAAAAAAGAAGCTGCTTATAGAAAAATTCTGGTTATTGCTGAAGATGACGGAAGTATTAGGCCTAAATCTTTAGAGGAACTTTTTCAAGGTGTTAGAGAAATTCACTTTAAAAGTTACCTTTACTATCTTTATTTTAGTATCGGCAGACTTGCTTATTTACAAGCTAATGTACTTGCAGCGTACATATTTTTAGCACCAGCAATTGTTGCAGGTGTCATGACACTTGGAGTTATGCAACAAATTATAAGAGCTTTTGGAAGAGTAGAAGGTTCGCTACAATATTTGTTCAGAGCATGGCCCACAATTATAGAACTTGCTAGTGTCTATAAAAGATTAAGAGAATTTGAGAATAAAATAGAAAAAAACATTCAGGATGAAAAAACTGGTATAGTGCGTTAGTGATTTTCCTAGCGTTTATTATTATTCCAATAATAGAAATAAGTATTTTCATAATAATTGGCTCCAATATTGGAATTTTAAATACTATCGCAATTATACTAACCACTGCTTTAGTGGGAATATTTCTTGTGCGTAGACAAGGGATCAAATTGTTATTTGATGCACAACGGAACTTATCACAAGGTGTAATGCCCACCGAAGAAATAAAGGGAGGTATTTTCTTATTAATATCAGGATTACTTTTAATTACTCCTGGTTTCTTTACTGATTGTGTAGGTTTTGCTGTCTTCTTAAAACCTGTTCAAAATTTAATTGCTACTCAAGCTAAAAAATATTTTAACTCACGTATTCGCTATTAAAGGGTCGATCTTATTAATTAACTCCTTTAAGAATAATACCAACTTGTTATTTTGCGGATTATCAATTTGTTTTAATGGTGGAACAATATTATTCCAATCAGTGATATTGTCTGCAATTGAAAAATAAGCCTTCATTAAACTTATTGGTTCTGCTGAGGTTAATGTTTTTCTAATTTCAGCTTGTAAATTTTGTAATTCATCAAAATTTTTAATATTTTTTTCATTTTTAAAATTTTTCAAAATAAAACAGAGTAACTTACCTGATATATTAGTACCAGCAGTTATAGCTCCAGCCCCTCCTCGTCTTGCAACGTTTAAAGCAAGAGTATCATGTCCACAAAAAACTGCAAAATCATTGAAATACTTAATTGTTTTTAACATATTATCATAATCTCCACTTGAGTCTTTTAACCCGACAACATTTTTTGGATATAATTTCAATAAACTTTCAATGACTTTGAAATTAATAGGAACATATGTATTTTGAGGAATATGATAAAGTATATACTGAAAGTTATTATCATCTACACTTTCAATAATATTTCTATAATAATTTATCACACCTTCATCTGAAACATTTTTATAGAAAAAAGGCGGAAGAATTAAAACTGCTCTTACATTCATTTTGGAAGCATACTGAGTCATTGAAATTGCATCTTTCAACGAACTAGAACCAGTTCCTGGTATGAGAACTTTTGGATCAATTTTATTTTCTATAAGAAATTCTATATTATTTCTTTTTTCGATTACACTAAATGAGTTTGCTTCACCAGTTGTGCCAAAAACAGCAAGACCATCGTGACCCTGTCTCATAAGATATTGACAATGACGTAAATAAAGATCCTGATTGATAGTAAGATCTTTTTTAACTGGAGTTAAAGATGCGCTGAAAACTCCATTTATTTTAAGCATAGAAGTATAATAATATAAAACCTAAAATAACTCTATAAATAATAAATATATTAAAAGTTGATTTTTGTATAATTTGCATCATGATATTAATTGATAATAGTGCAGTAATACACGCAATGATTGCCGCAAATAAAGATTGGTATAAATTTAAATTTACTTCAGAACTACTTATTAAATCTAAACTCGTTAAAACTAAAGATGCTAAAATAATAGGAATGGATAAAAGCATAGAAAATATTGCTGCAGAAGATCTATCAAATCCTAAAAAACGTGCTCCAGTAATTGTAACACCTGCTCTACTTGCCCCAGGTATAAAAGCTAAAACTTGAAACATACCAATGATAAAGGCCTGAATATAACTCATACTCTCCCAAGAAGATATTTTCATTTTAAAATGATCTGCTACAAATAATAGAGCAGCAAAAACAACACTTGTGACTGCAACAACTTTGATATCGCGAAAATATAATTGAACAAAATCAAAAATAAAAAATCCCACTATTACGGCAGGTATTGTTGCAATAATAATTTTAATTAAATTATCATTTTGAGTAAGCTGGAAAGAGAAAAAACTCTTAATTAATGATGTTATATGAAATCTTAAATAAATTATAACTGCTAATAATGTTCCAACGTGAACAGCAACATCAGTAAAAAGACCTTGATCTTGCCAACTCGTTAATTCTGATACAAGAACTAAATGCCCAGAAGAACTAATTGGCAAAAATTCAGTAAAACCTTGGACAATGCCAATGATAAAATATTGAAGCTCAAACATTAACCAAAGATTATTTTGCTCAGTTTCTTACCACTTGGAAGAGGTTCAGCATTTTTATTAGAAAAATATTTCTCCATAAAATTTAAATAGACATTGTAATCTTTTAAAATTTGCATTTTTTGAGCTTTATTTTCATCATCACTTTCTTCCATTTTAACTAACTCTGTATCAGTTTGTGACATTGCTTCTGGTATCGTTGTAAAAGGTCTTTCTTGATTAATAACTAATCTTTCATGTAACTCTCGGTGAACCATTTTAAAATCTTCTTTTGATAAAGTTTTTGGACTTTCATCAAATATAAGTCTTTTCAAAATAAAATTTGCTCTTGGCTCTTTTATTGAAAGAGCAATTTTATATTTTTCATTCCAATCAACTTGTTCGTGAAATTTAGCTATTTCAGTTGATTGTTTAAAATCAAGAAAGGCATTTGCTGCACTTTCTGGAAATACATTATCTTGCGATTTTTCGTCTTCTTTTTCAATACGCCTATCAATTTCCATAAGTTTAAACTTGTCTGCTAAATCTTTATTTTTAAAAACTATTTTCGCTCTTTCATTAAGAACATCTGAACCAATTTCATCGTAAGGCTCGTAATTTGCAGCAATCTTACCTGGTAGAATAATAGGATGCTGATTAGTAATGACGTATCTATTTTTTCTTTTAATCAGTTTTTTAAATTCCTCAGAATTAGCTTCTAGTAATGGTGTCGGATCATGAGCTAAATCAATTGTATGAAACCAACCATTGTATTGTGACTCACATACCATGGATAATGCTTGAAGTTTAATTCTTCCTCCAAAGCTTGTCATAAAACAAAAACCTTTATTTTTGTTTATATATGCAATGGCATCTTCTTTACTCATTGTCATTTGAAGCTGACTCCAATTAGTTGTGTCTGCTTCGTTAATATATTTTGTCAGGGCAATTGATGTCTTAACATCTGAAAACGCATCATGAGCAAATTCAACAGGTAAGTTATTCATTTCGGCAATTTTTTCTAATTTAAAACTAGGATTACCTCTTTCTGTTAAAGGTGTTTTTATGCTTGATGGGTTGATGGCATATAAACCTCTCGCTAAATTTAATGTATCGCCCCTACTCTTTCTTGTTACATAAGGATAAAACATATGACTAAACAAATTGTATTCGAGAACTGATTCATCAAACTCTATTATGTTGTGACCTATAAAAGTAGAACTTGGATCATCTTTTTTCCATTCATCAAAAGTTTCATTAATTTTTTTCATTAATTCGTAAGATGATTGAGGAGCATCAAGTGCCTCTCTCATACCTTTAAGTGTTGTTATTAATGCACCAGGTTGAGAAATCACTGATGTTCGAGGTCTGCAGAACTCATTCATATTTTGATTTGTTTGATTAAACTTAGAGTCAGTAACTATTGCCGCAATTTGCATTATCTGCTCCCATTTTGGAGTAGTGCCAAAAGCAGTTGGATATTCTTTCTTACCTCTTCCCGATGTTTCTAAATCATAAAATATATATTTTGACACTGATAAATAACCTTATTGGTATTTATAGACTATTAATTATCTCTTTTGGACCAATAAAAATGATAGAAAAGAGTGGCTACGATAGCAACAAAAAGAGAGATAAAGGCTATGTAAATTATAGTAGCAATAGCCCAATAAGCTACAGCAATTAAAAGACCAATAGCTGTAATTCCAGCCCAAAAGTAGATCAGTCTTTCTAAAAATAATTGCATAATGATTATATTATACAATAATTATAGAAGTTTATCAATTTCCTCTCGAGAAGGCATGGAATTTGCTGTTCCAATTTTTGTCGTTGATAGACCTGCTGTGGCACTAGCAAATTTTAGAGCATCTTTAATATTTTGACCATCAGTAAGTGCTGCAGCAAAACCAGCATTAAAAGCATCGCCAGCACCAGTGGTATCCACTACTGGATTTGAAAGATTAGCTATAGGTAAAGAGAATTTTTCTTCACTATTGGCAAAGAAAGCTCCCTTTTCTCCAAGAGTAATAACGACATTTTTAATACCTTTGTCTAATAATTGCGTAGCAGCTTTCTCAGCATCCTCGTGTGTTTCAACATTGTGATCCACATAAAAACTTGCTTCTGTTTCATTTGGTGTAAAATAATCAATTATAGAAAATAAAGATTCATCTATTTCAGCAGCTGGAGCAGGATTTAAAATTGTTTTTACATTTAAACTATGTGCTTTTTTTAATGCATAGGTAACAACATCCTTTGGTGCCTCTAGTTGTGTAAGAAATATACTTGAATTTTTAATTGCCTCTTCTGCTTTATCTATATCTTCAATAGTAATTGCACCTGCTGCACCCGGAAAAACATTAATAGCATTAGCTCCAGTTTCTTCATTTACAAGTATGCCTGCAGCACCGGTTGAATGATCTTTTGAAATATTTACATTACTATGATCAACACCAGAATTTTTATAAATTTCTGTTGCCATCGAACCAAATTGATCATCACCAATCTTAGAAATAAAAAAAGTTTTTGCACCAGCTTTTGCTGCAGCTACAGCTTGGTTTGATCCTTTGCCACCAGGACCAATAACAAAATTTTTACCAAGAATAGTTTCACCCTCTGCTGGAATTTTTTCTCCAAAAAAAACGAGATCAGCAACAAAAATACCAAGAATACTAATCGACATAATTATTTATCAATTATCCAAACAGTTCCATCTGGTTTAATAACACCTTTTGTTAAAATAAAATTACAATAAGGTCGTCTTTCACTTGTTGTAATATATGCATAGGTTGATCTTGATTGCTTATAAAATTCTTGTCTTTCGTATGAACCTATTTTCCAATGATCTCCTGATACTTCCTTAATTGCATCAATTACTTCTTTATTAGCATCATTAATTTCATCTGGCTGATTATCAACTTCCATTCGGTGAACAGCAGAGTCTACAAAACTATCCAATGGAAAAACAGATAAAACAGCTTTCATAACAGTTGTCATATCAAGGCCGTCTAATCGGTGAACTCTATTATGATTTGAGTGAGCTGGATAATTAATATCGGATATAACGAGTCTATCGCCATGACCCATTTCACGCAGTGTTTTTAATATATCAGGACTTAAAATAGGGTCGACGTTAATTAACATATCTTTAGTATATCACTCTCCGTATGGGATCCAAATATTTTTAACTTGTGTACTTTGATATAAAAACTCTTCTAAGAAATATTCTTCTTTCGAAGACCAATCAAGATTTTTTGATTGTGGACACCAACTTCTTTTCAAATTTGATGTTGTACTTTGAATAACTTTTAAACGCTCATTATTATTTTCACTGAAATACCAAATACCATCGATATTTTCATGTTCTGCTAAGATTTTATTCAAACTATTTTGTTTAGTTGTAAGGATGTTAATATAACCAGCTGGAATATCAGAAGTTTCTAGTAGTTGATACAATTCTGTTGCTAAAAGAGACGTATTTTGACCTGGAACGATAATATTGGCATTTCCTGCAGCAAAATTTGCTCCTATTGTAGTTATTAAACTTAATAGTGGATAATCATCATTTAAAATATTTGCAACAACACCTATCGGTTCTTTAACGGCTAGTGT
>CACGRD010000030.1 GCA_902575375.1 uncultured Alphaproteobacteria bacterium | reverse complement strand
CATACCAGCAGCCGTCACAGCCTGTCTATAAATTTTATCTTTTACATCACCAGCTGCAAAGACTCCCTTAATACTTGTTTCAGTACTATCAGGTTTAGTAATTATGTAATTTTCCTCGTCCATTTTTAACTTATCTATAAAAAGTGAAGTAGCGGGATCATGTCCTATAGCTATAAAAGCACCATTTACATCTATAGTCGTTTTGGTGCCATCTAATATGTTCTCTAAAATAATTTTTTTTAATGTATTTGGATTTTCTTCTCCAACGAACTCAGAAACCTTACTATTCCAAATTACTTCGATTTTTTTATTGTTAAATAGTCTTTCTTGTAAAATTTTTTCAGCTCGTAAACTATCTCTTCTATGGATTAACAAAACCTTAGAAGCAAATTTAGTCAAAAACATTGCTTCCTCTACTGCACTATTACCTCCACCAATCACTGCTACTTGCTGATCTTTGAAGAAAAACCCATCACAAGTTGCACAAGCAGAAATACCAAATCCTTTAAATTTTTTTTCACTTTCCAAATTCAGCCATCTAGCCTGAGCACCTGTAGCAATAATTATCGATTTGGAAACAAATTCTTTGCCTGACTCAGTTTTGGAAGTAAATGGATTTTTTTCAAAATCAACTGAAGTTACAATATCATTATGAAAGATAGTTCCTACTTTTACTGCTTGTTCTTTCATTTGTTCCATAAGCCAAGGACCCTGAATTACATTTTCAAATCCTGGATAGTTTTCTACATCGGTAGTGATGGTTAGCTGCCCTCCTGGTTCTAAACCCGAAACCAAATGCGGTTTTAAATTTGCTCTTGCTGCGTAGATTGCAGCAGTATAGCCTGCTGGTCCAGAGCCAATAATTAAGACATCATTTTCTATTCTTTCAGTCATATAATTAAATTAATAATTTAAGCACTTTTTTCAACTGGCCAATCTGTATTAAAAGTAACATAATTGATTTGAATACATCTTCTTTCTTTTTGAATTTCTTTTAATTCAAGTCCATGCCAAGTATCATCCCCTGAAGAAAAAAAATAACCACTATTATGAACATATTTAATTGTTTTAACTAATTTAAAATTTTTATCATAAAGGTCGGTACCTAAATTTGACGCTTCATTATATGGGTTTGCCCATACCATCATAGTCATTAATTTTTCTGAAATGTCTTTGTGTGGTTTTAACCAAAATCCTTTTTTATCTCCAATCACTTCTAATCTGACGTATGAATTTGATAAATCTTTATCAATTATTTTTGATATTTTATTTACCATTTCTTTGCTTTGTAAAGACTGAATTAATTTTGTTAGATATGGAAAATTTGGACAATTATTTTTTGTTATAAAAAGTCTTAATTTACCATCAACTCCCTGTCCTGTATGATCGGCAGCTCTTGTCCCATCGTACATTCTGTCTCCTGACGGAATATTACTATAGGAAATCTCATCTAATGCGCCTTCTTCTAAACAATTACTAAATACCCAGTGATTAAAGGGAAAATCTGCATGAGTTAAGTTCTCAAGATTCATTTTTCCTTTCTATAATTCTTTTTTTTATAATTCCAGCAATTCTTTTGCTTTCTTCTAGTTTCGTATATGTCCAATTTTCTAATTTATCTAAAGTATTAAAATCTCTTGTTATATTCATTTTTTTAAATTCTTCATGGAATCTTTTAAATCTTTTACTTTTTCTCTTCATTGGTAATTGATAAACATAAATTGGCTTACCAGATATACTTGCTTCAGAAATCATAGAGGTTGAGTCAGAAGTAATAATAAAATAACTGGAGTTATAAATAGCAAATTCGTATGGATTCTTTCCTTCTCCAAGCCATAATGTACACATAGTGCTCAATTCTTTTTTCAAAATATGCTTAATTTCTTTATTAGTCCTTCTAGAGGTAAGAACTAAAATTTCATTATTATGAGACTTTAATTTTTTTATTCTTTTACAAAGATCTAAAGTATTTTCTTTTGAGAAATTATAGTGATTATTTTCACCTCCAATAATACATGTGATCAAATTTTTTGTATTAGTTTCATAATGATTTTTCAAATTATTAAATTGTTTAAAATGATGTATTGCACCCGAAGAGTTAATTATATTGTCACCATATATACCATCATGATTTGGAGCTATAACATAAGAAAAGTTTTTTGAAGAAATTTTTGGGTTTTGAATATGAATATTAATAATATTTGGATATTTTTTTTTAAGATAGATTGATAGGTAAACACTTTTTCTTCCACAACTGATAACTAAATCAGGAATCTCCTCTATTGGTAACTTATTTTTAAATATCCAATTAAAAATAGGAAGTATCCCAGGCTGTAATTTATTCCAAGGAAAAATTATTTCAGTTTTAATTTCCTTTATATTTAAACCAAATTCATTTGCTAGACCATTAGTCTGACTTATCATTCCTTGTGAACCATCAGTTAATGACCAAATTTTAGGATTGTCTATATTCAAATGTATTTTATTGATAATATTGTATAACTTTTTAAACCTTTTGGACTATTGATTTCAACATTGTCTTCTACTGTTTTACCAATCAAGCCTCTTGCTAAAGGACTAGTAATTGAAAGTTTTTTATTTTCAATATCTGATTCATATTCCCCAACAATTTGATATTGTTGTTTTTCTCCACTTTCATCATCTTCTATTTCAACTGTTGCACCAAATTTAATATCGTCACCTTCAACAGATTTAACATCTATTACTTCTGCTTTACTAATAGCACTCTCTAAATCTATAATTCTTCCTTCAATTAAACTTTGTTGTTCTTTAGCATATTGATATTCTGCATTTTCAGATAAATCACCGTGACTTCTAGCCTCGGCAATTGCTTCAATAATTTTTGGCCTATCTTCAGATGTTAATTTTTTTAATTCATCTTGTAATTTTGTATAACCCTCGGCAGTCATAGGAATTTTATTCATAAACTCATGATGAGTTATTTATTTTTTATAGTCAATAAAATTAATTTATAGTTTGAAGACTTTTTATTGTGAATTCTTGAGTTTTCATATGTTCAATAGCATCTACAGCAACTTTTGCTCCTGCTATTGTCGTATAATATGGAATATTATACATTAATGATGTCCTTCTAATACTATAGCTATCTCTAATAGATGATTGAGTTTTTGTCGTATTAATTACTAGCTGAATTTCATTATTAATTAACGAGTCAACTACATGAGGATTACCTTCTTTTACTTTATTTACTATTTTTGTCTTGATGTTATTTGAATTTAAGTATTCAGCAGTCCCTTTAGTTGCAAGTAGATTAAAATCTAATTCTTTTAACTTTTGTGCAATCTCAATAATGAACTTTTTATTATCATTATCTATTGAGATAAATACTGTACCTTTAGATGGAAGGATATTACCACATGCTATTTGGCTTTTTATATAGGAAGATAAAAAGGTTTCATCTATTCCCATAACTTCTCCTGTAGATTTCATTTCAGGACCTAATATTAGATCAACTCCATCAAATTTATTGAATGGAAAAACAGATTCTTTTACATTAAAGTTTTTTAATTCATTAATTTTGTAATCGTTCAATATTGAATTAAGATTTTCGCCAACCATTACTTTTGCTGCAATTTTTGCGATTGGAATACCTTTTGATTTTGCAACAAATGGCACAGTCCTACTGGCTCTTGGGTTTACTTCTAATACATATATTTTTTTATCTTTAATTGCTAATTGAGTATTCATTAATCCAATAACATTAATTTCATTGGCAATTTTTGATACCCATTCAATTATTTTATTCTGAGTTTCTTTACTAACTGAATAGGGAGGTAAGGAACAAGCACTATCTCCAGAGTGAATTCCTGCCTCTTCGATGTGTTCCATAATCCCAGCTACAAATATTTCTCCATTTTTATCTCTAATTATATCTACATCTATTTCTTTGGCATTCTCAAGATACTCATCAATTAAAATTACATTATTTGAAGAAACTTCAAGAGCTTCATTAGAAAATGATTCTAAATTATCCTTATCGTATGCGATTTGCATAGCTCTTCCTCCAAGTACATAAGAAGGTCTAACTAAAACTGGATATCCAATTTCTTTAGCTTTTTCTAAAGTTTGAGATACTGTATTTGCAAAAGCATTTTTTGGTTGAGCAATTTTTAGTTTCATTAATATTTCACTGAATCTATCTCTATCTTCAGCCAAATCTATTGCTTCAGTTGAAGTTCCTATAACCTTTATACCAGCTTCTTCTATTTCTTTTGCAATTTTTAATGGAGTTTGCCCTCCAAACTGAACTAACACACCAAGAACATTTCCATTACTTTTTTCTTTATTGTAAATTTCAATAACACTTTCAGCTGAAAGTGGCTCAAAATAAAGTCTATCAGCAGTATCATAGTCAGTTGAAACCGTCTCAGGGTTACAATTTATCATTATTGTTTCAATGCCTTTTTCTTTCAATGCATAGACAGCATGTACACAACAATAATCAAACTCAATTCCTTGACCTATTCTATTAGGGCCACCTCCAAGGATTATTACTTTGTCTTTTGATGTAGGATTAGCTTCACAGAATTTAGTATTTTCAAAATCCCAGTCATAAGTAGAATAAAGATAAGGAGTTTTAGAGCTAAATTCACCAGCACAAGTATCTACAAGCCTGAAGACGGGATTAATATCACTATTATTTCTAAATTCTCTTAATTCATTTTCCTTAATATTTAATATTGATGAAATTTTACTATCTGAGTAGCCTATTTTCTTCGCATATAATATTATCTCTTTCTTGAGGCCTTTATCTTTTAAGATTTCTTCAAAATCAATTATTCTTTTAATTTGATATAAAAACCATTTGTCATATTTTGTAATTTTATTTATTTCATCAACTGATAGTCCAATCCTAAGAGCTTCACCTACTACTAACAAGCGTTGAGAAGATTGTATTTTAAGTTCACTCAAAATTGTATTTTTATCATTAGAACGAAGTTTTGGATTATCAAAACCAGTTAGACCATACTCAAGAGAATTAAACCCCTTTTGAATTGATTCATTAAAAGATCTACCTATACTCATTGCTTCTCCAACTGATTTCATGGATGTCGTTAAGTCAGAATTAGCACCAACAAATTTTTCAAAAGTAAATCTTGGAATTTTAGTTACAACATAATCAATAGTTGGTTCAAAACTTGCCGGTGTTGTCGTAGTAATATCATTCTCAAGCTCATCCAAAGTATAACCTACGGCTAATTTTGCAGCAATTTTTGCTATTGGAAAACCCGTAGCTTTAGATGCTAACGCAGATGATCTACTAACTCTTGGATTCATTTCAATTACATTAATTTCTCCATCTTCAGGATTTATCGCAAATTGAACATTTGACCCGCCAGTATCTACTCCTATTTTTCTGAGAACCTTAATGCTAGCATTCCTTAAAATTTGATATTCTTTATCAGTTAATGTTAAGGATGGAGCTACTGTAATGCTATCTCCAGTATGAACACCCATGGGATCAACATTTTCAATTGAGCAAACAATAATACAATTATCTTTATTATCTCTAACAACTTCCATTTCAAATTCTTTCCAGCCTGAAACAGATTTTTCAATAAGTATCTGATTTGTTGGACTAGCATTTAAACCTCTATTACATAAATCAATAAAACCCTCATCATCATAGGCAACACCGCCTCCGGTACCACCAAGTGTAAAACTTGGTCTTATGACAAGAGGTAAATTTAATTCATTTTTTACTCTTTTTGATTCTTCAATAGTGTTAACCACGTAACTTTTAGGACAGCTTAGACCAATTTCATTCATAGCATCTTTAAATTTTTGCCTATCCTCAGCTAATTCTATTGCTGTTGGATTAGCTCCAATCATTTTTACTCCGTGTTTTTCAAGTATTCGATTATTAAATAATTCCATTGAAACGTTTAAAGCAGTTTGCCCTCCCATAGTTGGTAGAAGAGCATCTGGTTTTTCGATTTCGATTATTTTTTCTACAAATTCTTTAGTTATAGGTTCAATATAAGTTTGATCGGCCAATTCTGGATCAGTCATTATTGTTGCAGGATTTGAATTAATTAAGACAATTTTGTAGCCTTCATCTTTGAGAGACTTACATGCCTGAGCACCCGAGTAATCAAATTCACAAGCTTGACCAATAACTATTGGACCTGCACCTACTATTAATATTTTATTTATGTCAGTTCTTTTTGGCATTTTGCTCAATAAGTTTATAAAATTCTTCAAACAAATAATGACTATCATGTGGACCAGGTGACGCCTCTGGGTGATATTGAACACTAAATACTGGTAAATGCTTATGTCTTAAACCTTCATTAGTTCCGTCAAATAGTGAAACATGAGTTTCAATTATATCTATGCCAAAACTATCTCTATCAACTTCAAAACCATGATTTTGTGAAGTAATTTCAACAATTCCTGTTTCAAGATTTTTTACAGGATGGTTTGAACCTCTGTGACCCTGAAACATTTTTTTAGTTTTTGCATTTAATGCTAATCCTAAAATTTGATGCCCTAAACATATTCCAAATATTGGAATATTATCATCAATTAATTTTTTAATCACATCAACTATTTTACTACCTGTGGCATAAGGATCACCAGGGCCATTTGATAAAAAAATCCCTGAAGGATTAGTTTCTATTATTTCTTCGTAGCTAGAAAATAAATTTAATACAGTTGGGTTAAGATTAAATTCATTTAGATTTCTTAAAATGTTATTTTTGATACCAAAGTCTAAGCAAGTAACATTATATTTAAATTGGCTTTTAATTGATTTATGACTTTTCCAAATTCCCTTTTTCCAATTATAGTTTTGCTCTGTCGATACTATCCCCGCCAAATCTAAATTTTGAAGACCTTTCCACTCATTTATTTGAGTTTTAATTTTTTCAATTTTATTTTCATCTTCTCCAAAGTGAATAATTGCGGCCTTTTTAGCTCCCTCAGCAGATAATTTCTTAGTTAAGTATCTAGTATCAATTCCAAAAATACATGGAATTTTGTTTTTTAAAAAATATGAATTTAAGTCATTTTCTGCTCTCCAATTTGAATATTCTGATAGTGGCTGATTAACTACACAACCATCAGCATAAATTTTTTTTGACTCCTGATCTTCCTGATTTGTCCCTACAATTCCAATATGTGGAAAAGTAAATGTTATGATTTGCTTTGTATATGAAGGATCAGATAATGCTTCTTGATAACCTGTTTGTGAGGTATTAAAACACAGTTCTCCTACAGCAGCCTTTTTCTCTCCTAAACCATAACCCCAAAGAATTTCTCCATTTTCCAATACAAGAGCAGCGGTCTTATTGTGAATATGTGGTTCTTTTTTTAAAACTTCCATTATATTTTGATGAAGCAAAATGATAGTTAGTAGGCATTTATAACAATGTAGTCAAGGATTAGTTGAAATTAGAAAGAAGAATTATATTATCATATTAAATTTATTAGAAAGTGAAAAAATATGAACTTAAAGGGTAAAATTGAAAGTGATTATAACAATTCTATCAAAGAAAAAGATAGTAATTCCATCAATACTTTAAGATTAATAAAGAGCGCTATTAAAGATAAGGAAATTTCTCTTAGAGGTAAGCAAGACTCCTTGACCGATTCTGATATTTTAAGTTTACTACAAAGTTTAGTAAAACAAAGAAAAGACTCGATAGAAGCTTTTGAAAAAGCGAATCGGAATGATCTTATTGAAAATGAACTTAATGAAATCAAAATAATAGAAAAGTTTTTACCAAAACAAATGGGTGAAGATGAAACAATGTTGATCATAAAGAATATAATTCAAGAGAATAATTATACATCAATCAAAGAAATGGGCGCCCTTATGAAAATAATTAAGGAAAACTATACTGGAAAAATAGATATGGGTTTAGTAGGAAAAATAGCTAAATCTTTACTAGGCAATTGATGTCATTTTCAAAAAATGATCTTGAATTAATAAAATCAAAAATTCTTCTTTCACAAGAAATAGAAAAAAAAACAAAAGTTATAAAAAAAGGAAAGGATAGTTGGTGTTGTTGTCCATTTCATGATGAAAAAACTCCATCTTGCAAGATAAATGATGATTTAGGATCTTATTACTGT
>CACGRD010000029.1 GCA_902575375.1 uncultured Alphaproteobacteria bacterium | reverse complement strand
AGATTGTTGTAATTCTAGCATCTCTTACTAATTGTTCCATTCCATGATCAGTTATAAAGCCATGGCCGCCATAGATTTGCATAGCTCGATTTGTATTTTCTACAGATTTGTCTGAAGCATATGATTTAATAATTGGCGTCATGAGTGCTATAAAATTTTCAGATAATTTCTTATCTTTATCATCTGAAGAATTATCAATATTATCAAAGTGATTTCCAGCCAATAAAGTTAAACCTCTAACTGCTTCATTAATCGATTTAATATATAATAAGTTTTTTCTTATTTCAGGATGAACAATTATGGGATCAGCAACTTGATTGCTGGAAGATAATTTTCCTTGTAAACGCTCTTTTGAATAATAAAGTGCCGATTGATAAGCAGTTTCTGATAAGCCTAAACCTTGTATGCCAACAAACAAACGAGCACCATTCATCATTATAAACATGGCTCTCATTCCTTTATTAAGATCGCCTACTAGCCAGCCCTTAGCTTCATTGTAGTGCATCACACAGGTTGGACTAGCATGAATACCCATCTTCTTCTCTATTGATCCGCATTCAACTTTATTTCTTTCAACAAAATCACCACTTCCATTTGGTAAAAATTTAGGAACCAAGAATAAACTTATACCCTTTATACCAGGGGGCGCATTTGGTGTTCTTGCTAGTACTAAATGAATAATATTTTCGCTTAGATCATGCTCTCCACATGTAATAAAAATTTTAGTACCAGTAATGCTATAACTTCCATCATCTAATGGTGTTGCCATTGTTTTACTTAATCCAAGATCTGTTCCACATTGAGGTTCAGTTAAATTCATCGTTCCTGTCCACTTACCACTAGTTAAATTTGGCAAATAAGTATTTTTCAAATCTTCATTAGCACTCTTTTCAATTGCATCGATTGCATTTGCTGTAAGACCTGGATAAAGACCAAACGACATATTAGTTGAGCTTATCATTTCATCTAAAATCATATTCATAATATAAGGTAGGTTTTGACCGCCAAATTCTTCTTTTACTTTAAGTCCCTGCCAGCCATTTTCAGAAAAAGTTTTATAAGCTTCTTTAAATCCTTTTGGTGCAGTTACAACTCCATTACTGAATGCACATCCTTCACTATCTCCACTTTGATTAAGTGGGAGTAAGGTTTCTTCACATAGTTTTGCTGCTTCTTCAATAATAAGCATTAGATCGCTTGTCTCTAAATCTAATTTTTTTAATGTTTCACTTTTCTTAAGATTTAAAAAATCTTCAATTAGAAATTTAAATTCACGTAGAGGCGTTTTATAAATTTGCATGATATTTAATTAATATTTTCTAACACAGTTGCAATACCTTGACCTAAACCTATACATTGTGTCGCTAATCCATACTTTTTATTATTATTTTGCAATAAAGTTGCAACTTTACCAGTAATCCTTGCTCCAGTAGCTCCTAAAGGATGGCCTAATGCTATTGCTCCACCATGAATATTTACCTTATTTATGTCCATATTTAATTGTTTAATACATGCTAAAGATTGAGAAGCAAATGCCTCATTTAGCTCCACAATATCAATATCGGAAATAGATAAATTAGCTCTCTTTAGGGCTTTTTTGGATGCATTAATTGGGCCAAGGCCCATTAATTCTGGCGGACAACCGACTACAGCTGTAGATTTGATACGAGCTAAAATATTTAGATTATTTTTTTTTGCATATTCTTCCTCACACACAATTACTGCAGATGCTCCATCTGTTAATGGTGAGGCTGTACCAGCTGTAACTGTTCCATTTTCATCAAAAGCAAGTTTTAACCCATCTAAAATTTCATGTGAGGTGTTAGGTCGAATGCCACCATCTTTATTAATTTTCTCATCATTATTTGTGATAGAAACTATTTCATTGTCGAGCATATTTGATTCTCTAGCTAAATTAGCTTTGTAATGGCTACTAATAGCAAAATCTTGTTGTTCTTTTCGAGAAATATCAAATTTTTTCGCAACATTTTCAGCTGTAATACCCATTGACATATATACATTTGGATTATTTTTACTTAATTGAGGATGAGGATCGTATGTTAACCCATTCATAGGTATAAATGTCATACTTTCTACACCACAACATAAAAAAACGTCTCCAGAGTTAATTGCAATTGCACCAGTTGCATCATGAATAGCTTGCATTGAAGAACCACACCATCTGTTGACTGTCATACCTGCTACATGTTCTGGCATATCTGTCATGAAAGAAACAATTTTAGCAATATTATTACCTTGTGCTCCTTCAGGATATGCACAACCAGTAATAATGTCCTCTATGTCATTTTTATTAATTTGAATTTCATTAAGTAATTGATTTATTGTTTGTGATAGAATGTCTTCTGGTCTTATATTAGCCATTTCACCTTTACGAGCAAAAGTGAAGGGTGATCTTTTGTAACCAACAATAACTGCATTTCTCATTTAAAACTCCATTAAAGAATGTATCTCAATTCCTTTTTCAATTAGTTTTTTATCACCACTTAAATCTGGTAAATTTATTATAAAACCTGCACCAACAATATTTTTGTCTTTAAACTTTTTAATTAAATCTACCGCCGCTAGTGCGGTTCCACCTGTTGCTAAAAGATCATCAATAATTAGTAAATCTTTATGACCATCTAAGGCATCTGTATGAATATGCATTTCAGTTGATCCGTATTCTAAGTCGTATGAGGTTTTGAAAGTATCAAATGGAAGTTTATGAGGCTTTCTCAAAGGAACAAATGCTGCATTTAAAAAATAAGCTATTGCCCCTGCCATAATAAATCCGCGTGATTCTATGCTTAAAACTGCATCTATTTTTTTATTTTTCCATGGCTTTACCATGTCATCAATGACTTGTTTAAAATGTCCTGCATTTTGCAACAATGTTGTAATATCTCTGAATTGAATTCCTTCAACAGGATAATCAGCAATTGTTCGAACGTATTCTTTCATTAGTTTTTTTCAATGTCTTTTATATCAAATAAAGTAACAGGTGCAAAATTAGAAGAACAATCGTATGTTTTAGTATAAGGGAATTTTAAAAATGATTTTGAGATTTGATTGCTAACATCTAATTTCTTTTCAAAGTGATTTATCAATAATTTATTTGGATTTGCATGTGGTGCAAGATTACGAATATATTTAATTGTATTTTCGATATTAGTTTTATTTTCTCTACATAGTAAATAAGTAGCTGTTGCCATTGATCTTGAGACACCACACCAACAATGAATAACAATATCTTCATCATAAGCATAAGCAGAAGTAAAATTAGCTATTGAATTTACATGCTCTTCAGCAGGTAGAATTTGTGGTATTTCATCAGTATTCAATCGAAATATTTTATTATTGCTACTAATTTCAATAATATCGTCAAATCCTAACTTTAAATGATTTTTTACACCCTTGGGTGTTTCTGGTGCATATCCTGGATCAATTACTGATACAAGATATTTGGGCTGTATGCTTTCACACACGTGAGGTAAATCATTAAGAGAACAAACAATTATCATAAAAAAAGGGTGGTATAAACCACCCTTAATAAAAATAAAATAATTAAACTACTCTGCAGTTGCATCAGCTAATATTGCATTAGCATCTTCATTTAATTGATTTAATGTTGAAATGATATCATCACCATTAATGATTGCTGCATAAGCTTTTTCAACCTCACCTCTAACTGAATAATAGCCAGGAACAGAAGGCTCACCTTTTCCGTATTGAACCATTGTTAATGATTTATCATATTGAGGTAATTCAGCTCTTTTTTCAGCAATTAATGGATGATCTGCAGAAGAGGTTCTAACAAAACCATATCCACTTTCAGTTGACCAAACTGCTGAGTTCTCAGTATTAGAAATATATTTCATCCACTGATATGCTGCTACCATTCTATTAGCATCACCTGAATTTCCCATAATTAAACCACCGCCATATAAGTTAAGCACTGGTTCACTAGTGGTGTATGATAATGGAGCTACATCCCAATTACCATTGTAACCCTCTTCAATGGCTTTCTGGAAATAAGTGATACCAGAAGTAGATCCTGCAGCAAATAAAACAGAGCCTTGTCCTAAGTATTGCTGGTCAGTGTATTTACCTCTTGCAACTATTGCACATCCTTTATTAGCCATTCCTTGAATGAATTTCATAGCCTCAATAGCTTTTGGGCCATTGTAAATATACTGACCATTATCATAGTCAAATACATCACCTCCATGCGCAAATACCCATGCTGCAAAGTTACTTGCATCTGTATCTATTTCATATCCATAACTTGGAACATCTTCACCCATCTTACCGCTATAATCTTGATTTGTTGCAGCACATGCTGCTTCCGCAAAATCAGCAGGAGTTTTAGGAGCATCTAAACCTAGTTCCTTTAACCAATCTGCATTGTAATAAAGGACCTCTATTGATTTTCCAACTTCATGTAATAGTTTTGGATTTCCGTCAAAATATGGTGAAAAGCCAACAGTCCAGTTTGCACCCCAATCTGCTATATCATCTTGAGAAACACCCCATTTTTTACTATTTGCTAAAATATTTTGATCAATTGAAGCGCCAATTAAATACATGTCTGCAGCAGCGTTACCATAACCTCTTGCTACGTCTGCTATATCTTTTGTTCCAGCAGCAGACATCATAGCAGATTGAACTTTTCCGTAATGCCCTTTGTGAACAACATTAACTTTTATTCCTGTTTCAGCTTCAAATCTTTCAGCTCTTGCCATCATTGCATCTAATCTTTCATCTGAATATTGAACCCAGAATTCAACAGTTTGACCTGATGGATCTGCATTTTCAATATCTTGTGCAGTAATTGCGAATGATTGCGAGGAGATAAAAAATAAAGAAGCTAAGAAGAAATTTAAAATATATTTATAAAATTTCATAATCACCTCGTAAAAAATATCAATTAATATAGAGGTAAATTTAAAGTTTTGTTACAAAAAATTTACTGATTTATTCTTTTAATCCAAAGTTTGATATACTTTCTATGAATAACTTCTGAGTAAAAAAGTATAATACTAAAATCGGGAAAATTGCAATTAAGCAAGCAGCCATCAATAAATTAAAATTAGGCCCCACTTCTCTAACAAAACTATAGATGGAAACTGTTACAGGATACCAATCATCTCTAGTTAATATAAGTAAAGGCCAAGCAAAACTATTCCACGCTATAATAAAAGTAAATAAAGAGACTGTCACAATAATAGGCTTACTCATTGGGATTACTACCTTGAGTAAAAAATTTAAATGAGAAGATCCATCTAGTCTTGCAGCATCCCATAATTCATTTGGTATCTTTTTAAAATATTGTCTTAATAAGAAAATTACAAAAATATTTCCCATAAATGGAACTGTTAAACCTTGAAGACTATTCATCCAAGAAGGTCCAAATGGCAATGGAATAATTTCCCCTCTTATAATTAATAAATGAGGTAATAATGTAATAATTTCTGGAATCATCAATGAAAGTAACAACATGTAGAATATGATATTTTTAAATGGGAATTCTATTTTAGCAAAAGAGTATGCTGCTGGAATACTAGTTAATAAAACACCAATGACAATTATTGAACTTATTATTAAACTATTAAATGTATAACGTTGGAATCTATTAGACGTCCAAACTTCATAATAATTTTCAAACATCAATTTTTTTGGAAATAAATATTGATTTGAAGCTTCTCCAGCTGTCATCAATGATGTTGATATCATATAAAAAAATGGGTAAATTGAAATAATAAAAACTATTAATAAAATTAAATAAGGTATCCTTGTTTCAGCATTAATAATTCTAGTCATAACTTAACCTTTTTCTAAAAATTACATATTGAGATATTGCTAAAATATTTAGCAGTATAAATAATATTACTCCTTCAGCTGCAGCATAACCATATTTCACTCTACCCCAAAAATGATCAAAAATTTCTATTGTAACAACATCCATTGTATCTCCAGCAGAAGACGTTTGCATAACAAAAATACTATTGAAAGCTTGAAAGGTATTTATAAAACCAGTCAACATTAGAAAAAATATAATAGGCATTAATAGTGGTATGGTAATCTTAATAAATGTTTGCCATCTACTAGCTCCCTCTGCTTTCGCAGCCTCATATAAATCAGAGGGTATAATTGATAAACCCGCGAGTAAAATTATTGCATAGTAGCCAGTATAAGACCATATTCCATATATGATTGATGACATTAGAGCTAAACTTGGCCCAGCTAGTAGACCTTCTATTTTGATACCAAATAAAACTTCGGTAATAGGTCTTTTATCAAATAACCACATTTGAGGTTCAAAACCAAATATTCCTATTAGTTGATTTAAAAAAGAATTTTCAGCTTTACCAAATATTAAAAAAAATACTGCAGCACCCATTACTGCTGGAGTAATGTAAGGAAATAATAAAATCATTTGAAAGAATTGTTTACCAGCTAATTTTTGATACAAAGCAAATGCTATTATTAATCCTAATCCAACCTCAAAAATTATAGTGAAAAACGAATAATAAAAAGTATAGATAAGAGAGTAAAGATAGTCTTCATCACCTGTTAAAAGCATTTTTTCCCAGTTGATATTAATTAATATTATTCCAATAATTAATATTGCTATAGATAAAAATGCTAAATAGATTTTATTTTTTACTTTATTTTTAAATTCACTCCACAGTCCATAACTCAATATCAATAATAATAATCCTAAAACAAATAACCAAAAAGCTGATATATCTCCAAGTATTCTTTGGTAATTCTCAAATCCTAAAAATCTACCTTTAAAAACTTTCCACTTGTGTACACTCATGTACATTCCAAAAAAAACAGGAAAAATTCCAAATAGACTGATTATTAAAACAGCAGGAAGAATTAATAGATATCCTGTAAGTTTTTCTGAATGATTTAATAAGAATTTATTCATTAATTTTTATAAGATCACCTTTATTTATTTTACCATCATTTAAAGGATCTAAATATATTCCTAAATTTATATGGTTGTATATTTTTTTTAGGTTTAAAGGAATATTAAGATTTATATCAGAAGTTTTGGGCTTTATATTAGTTGCTGAACATCTGGGAATTTCTTTAATAACTTTAAATTTTATATCACTGATTGATAAAACTTTACCGACCAGCTTCCTTTCTTCCCATTTATCTAAATCTTTTACATATATATTTCCTCTAAAACGTTCATGTTCAACTTGATGATTAGATAGGTTTTCAAAGTCTTTAATACTGTTTAAATTTATTAATGATATTGATTTATTTGGCATTGTATCAAAAAAAGGATTGACTGTATCTTTTAATAAATTAATTTTATTTATATTTGGTAAAATATCCTCAAGTTTAATACATAAGATTTTTACTTCATGTTGATTATCAATATCCGTTTTTAAAATTATTTTATTTTCAAATTCTAGTATTAAAAAATTATCTTCTAATAAAAAATTATATTGATTTAATTCAGGATATTTTTTTAATGATAAAAATTTATATATTTCTCGTTTTAAAGGATTATTTTTTATTAATTCTATATCTTTAAGATTAAGATTATTAGTGAAAGCAAATATTCGATCATTTTTTATACCAATATTTTTAATTATCTCTAAGTTATCTACATTATTGAAAGAAAGAGATTTTACAGGTGAAAAATATAGGTTTTTAATTTTCACTTATATTAGCATTTAAGTTTTTTTTAAAAAATACTGATCTAGAAATGAATCTAACCAATTTGATATATTTTTATTATATTTGTAGCGATAATAAAGTTGAACAAATATATTTTGAGCACCTTTGACGAATAATTTTTTAGGATTTTTAATAATACTAAATACAGCCATCTCATATGAAGTTTAAAATTTACTTCTGGATGAAATTGGAGCGCATAACAATTTTGATATTTAAAAGCTTGATTATTAAAAATATCACCCCTCGCTAATAACTCACAGCCTGTAGGAAGAGAAAACCCTTCAGAATGGAATTGAAAAAAAATCTTTTGAGAATTAAAAAGATTTTTTGAATTTTCAGTTGGTTCAATTTTATAAAAACCAATTTCTGAAAGCCCGTCTTTATTAGTTGTTATTTCTGAACCTAAACATTTAGCTAATAACTGTGCTCCAAAACAAATTCCAAGATAAGGAATGTCAGTTTTTATAACTTTGTTTATCCATTCTAATTCTTTATTTATATATTCATCTTCATCGTTTATGCTTCCTGGCGCACCAAATACAACAATAGCTGAGTATTGTTTAATATTTAAAGGAAGTTCTTCACCTAAAGGCGGTCTACATATTTCAGCAACATATCCCCTATCTCTAAATTTATTTCCTACATCTCCTGGAACCGAAGTTTTTTGATGTAATACAAACAAAACCTTATTCATACTAAATTATTAATAATAAATATTTTATTAATATGAAAATATTATTTCATAAAAAATATAACTATTTTGTATATTAATCTTGGTAGATACTTATGTGACAAAATAATCAATATCTAAGATCTTTATGTAAAACATAAGAGTAAAATAACCAAAATTCATCATTACAACAAAACTAATAAGCATATTGATCGATTTAGGGAGTGAATTTCCTAAAAAATCATCCCAAAAAACCTTTTCTAAATATA
>CACGRD010000028.1 GCA_902575375.1 uncultured Alphaproteobacteria bacterium | reverse complement strand
ATCAACTTGTTGAGTATTTATCGCCAAAAGCGTTAGAAAATATTATTAGCGATAGAGGTCAAATTGAAGACAAAGACCCTCCAGTATACCATTACCGACCTTTTCAAAAATTGAATTGGTATCCACATATTACTATTGATGAGAATGGTTATAGAAACTCAGCAATTAATCAAACTGAAGTTGATATAGTTATTCTTGGAGACTCAATAACTTTTGCAAAAGACTCTAAAGTTGAGATAGGTGATTTATTTCGTGAGGAGGGATTGTCAGCATTAAATCTAGGAATGAGCGGTTACGGACCACAGTATTATCGTGATGTTTATAAAAAATAAATAATTCCATTTTTAAATAATTTAAAATTAATCATTATTAAAACTGTCTTTGTAATCTTTTATTACTGAAATGCTCTGATCACTTTTTTTTAAAAGGCAATTTCCAATTGATAGAAAATCTAACTCTGTTCCCATAAAACATCTAAATGCGTCAGATGGACTGCAAACAATTGGCTCTCCTCTTACGTTAAATGATGTGTTCACAATTAGTGGATATCCAGTTTTTTGCTTAAATTGGTTTATTAAGGCATAAAACTTAGGATTGGTTTCTGTTGAGACTGTATGAATTCTTGCAGAGTAATCAACATGAGTAACTGCTGGGATAAATGAGCGTTTAACATTAAGCAAGCCAATACCCACTTGATGCTTTTCTTCTTCGCTTACATTGATGCGCTTATCTTTTTTTACATTATCAACCAAAAGCATATAAGGGCTGTCATAATCAAGTTCAAACCAATTTTGGACTTCTTCTTTTAGAATAGAAGGTGCAAAGGGTCTGAAACTCTCACGATTCTTTACTTTGAGGTTTAACATCTTTTGCATATCTTCTGAACGTGGATCAGCTAAAATTGATCTGCAGCCAAGTGAACGAGGTCCAAACTCCATCTTACCTTGAAACCAACCAACAACCTTTCCATCTGCTAAAGCTTTTGCAGTTTGCTCTATCATTTCATCTTCTGAAGTTACAATAAATCTAGCTCCACTACTCTCTAGCTCCTTTTCAATATAATTCTGTTCATATGATGGTCCTAAATATGAACCTTTCATTAAGTCACTTGATTTTATTTTACGTGGTTTTTTTAGTTCTTTATGCCATACAGCAAGCGCGCTTCCCAAAGCACCTCCTGCATCCCCAGAAGCAGGTTGTATCCAAATATCTTTAAAAAATTTGTCTCTAAGAATCATACCATTAGCAACACAATTTAATGCAACACCTCCAGCTAAACAGAGATTTGGTATACCATATTCTTTATGTAATGAACGAGTAACTCTTAACATAACCTCTTCAGTTACTGCTTGTATTGATGCAGCAACATCCATGTGAAATTGTGTTAGCTTATCTGTTTCTGAATTTCGCACTGGTTTACCAAATAAATTAACAAATTTCTCGTTAACCATAGTTAAGCCTGTTGTATAATTAAAATAACTCTGATCTAATCGGAATGATCCATCTTGTTTCAAATCAATTAATTTTTCTAATATTAAATTTTTATACTTTGGTTTTCCATAGGGGGCTAAGCCCATAACTTTATATTCACCACTATTAACTCTAAAACCTGTGTAATAAGTAAATGCCGAATATAGCAAACCTAACGAATGAGGAAAGTGAATTTCTTTAACAATCTCAAGTTCATGATCATTACCGATTGCAACAGTAGTAGTTGCCCATTCGCCTACGCCATCAATTGTAAGTACTATAGCATTTTTAAAGGGTGATGCATAAAAGGCGCTAGCAGCATGACTATAGTGATGTTCACTGAACATTAGTTTACTAGATTTAAAGCTAGGATCAATTTTTTTTAATTCTTTTAACAACCAGTTTTTTAAAAAGAGCTTTTCACGCAACCAAATTGGTATTGCCAATCGAAAAGATTGAAATCCCTTAGGCGCAAAGGCAACATAAGTCTCTAATAAACGTTCAAACTTTAAAAAAGGTTTGTCATAAAAAGAAATATAATCAATCTGCTTTAAAGATAGCTTAGACTCATTTAGACAATAATTAATAGCATTAACTGGATACGAAGCATCGTGTTTTATTCTTGTAAATCTTTCTTCTTGAGCAGCAGCAACAATTTCGCCATCAATAATTAGAGCTGCAGCACTATCGTGATAGAAAGCAGAAATTCCCAAAATATTTGTCACTGTTTAAAATAATGTATAAATAAATGGAGCTATTGCAGAACCTTGACTAAGAACAATTAACCCCCCAAATATTGCCATAATTAGAAGTATTGGCACTAACCAATATTTTTTTCTAAACTTAATAAAGGAGAGAAATTCAATAATAAAATTCATAAATTTTTTTTTAAAATTGGTTTTTCATTGAAGACACCTCTTCATTTCTTTCAATCCAATAAGATTTTGTATTTTTTTTAATTTTTAATTTTAGCAAATCCTTACTAAAAAATCTCATAATCAATCCCGTAGGAACGATAGTAAAAAAATAAATAAAAAACATAACAATTGGTGCAATTATTATTCCAATCAGATTACCAAATTTAAACCATAGTAAATTTGGTATTAATAAAGTTTTTGGTGAAAAAAAACTAAGAATAAAGAAAACAATGGATATTATCAAAGAGCACATATAAATGATTTGAGAATTAGAAAAAAAATACAAGCTAATAATTAAAAATACAATTCCAAAAACAATGCCAAAAGACTTTTCTGAACCGTTATTTATTGAAATGTGAGCTTTGATATTTATCATATATATGAGATAAAACTTACTATTTTAGCGCAAAAAATGATACTATTATTAATCAACATAAAGTATTAATCAACAGAAAGAATTTATGGAGCGTTCTGCAGAACGACCACTTAATCATTACTAACAGAAAATAAAGACTTTTGGAAACTTCTTTGTAGAAACTTCGTAGTAAGTTTTCATTATTTGTCAGATTTCTTATTTTGGTTCTTCGTAGTTTTTTGTTATAAAATGAGTTAATGTTTAATTCTAAATAGAATATTTCAGATGAGATTAACAATATATTTTCTTATTATTTTACCATTAATTATTTTTGTATCTAAACCATCCTATTCTGGAGAGGATGCAGTTCTATTGGCGATGAAACTTCAATGTGGAGGTAATAACGCAGGGAAAAATCCATTTTGAAGCTAAATCTTGTTGATAAAAGATTAAGATTAGTCGATTGTTTTTTGTAGAGATTAATGACAGTCAAATATAATATTTATAAACGTAGACCTGAGATAGACGGGCTGAGAGCCCTTGCGGTCATTTCAGTCTTTTTTTATCATGCAGGAAATAGTTTTTTTGGAAACGGTTACATAGGTGTTGATATTTTTTTTACAATCAGCGGCTTTGTGATAACACAATCGGTGATAAGAGCTCAGCTTGAACAGAGTTTTAAATTAATAGATTTTTTTGAAAGACGTGCAAGGCGGATTGTCCCTGCATTTTATTTTTGGCTTATTATAGCCGCGTTTCTGGCTTGGTTATTTCTTCCTCCAAAAACAAATGGAATTACAATGGAGAGTTTCTCCAATAGCCTCTTGTATTCTCTATTTTTTGGTTCAAACTTATATTTCTGGGATTTTGTAAATTACTATTCGCAGGAAGTATTCTTGGTACCATTAATCCACACTTGGAGCCTGTCTGTGGAGATGCAGTTTTATTTGACGATACCTCTACTTTTTGTGGGATTACGGCAGGTTATAGCTACGTTCCCTTCGACAAAAAAATATTATTACGCTATGTTATTTCTGAGTATTGCGTCAATTTTATATATCAGTCTGGATATAAAATTATCAACTAATGATCACGACTCGTTTTACTTTCTTACTTCAAGATTATTTGAGTTCATGTTCGGTTCACTGGCTGCAATATTTTTATTTTTAATTGGCAATCGAACAAATAACATTTTTCCATATGTTCATGAAGGCCTGGCTTTTATATCTTTTGTTACAATTGCAGTTTCGATATCACCATCAAATTTTTTAGAAATTTCAAAAGTGGGCCGGATCTTGGCTGCAAACATTGGTACAGCTGTATTTATTGTTTTTTAGTTATAAAGGAAGTTTTGTAGGTAGGGCGCTAAGTAATAAGGTGCTAGTTTCGATAGGCTTGATTAGCTTTAGCTTCTACATTTCTCATCAAATATTTCTTGCCATAGTTGCAAGTTACACCGGTGCAAAACTTGTAGGGGTAAATCAACTAATAGCATTTTTTTCGATTCTTTTACTTTCATACTTGAGTTGGAAATTTATTGAACTTCCTTTTTTGAGAAGGAATTTTATATCAAATAAATTTTTTATATTAAAGGTGATAATTATAGCTGTTTCTCTTTACCAAGTGCATGTATTATTAAAAACACACTCGAATTTTCAAGAACGTTATTCAATACCAGAATCATTTATTGAATCATTGGCAGTAAATCCTTCTAAATGTTTTGTGCCAGAAAAAAATAAAGTGTTGGAGATTGCTGGATGTCATGTTGGAAAAAAACAGCCGAAACCTAGAATTATTTTCTTTGGTGACAGCCACGCTGAAGCTTTGTTGCCTGCGTTTCATCATGCATCCGAAAAGTTAGGAATTGCAGGTATTGTTACTGGTTACCCAGGCTGTTTACCTTTTTTGGGACTGGTTTCACTCAGGCATGATCAGGATATGTATAATTGTAAAGAACTCAACCAGCGAGTTTTGAACTTTGTCAAAGAATATAAAGTTCCAATTTTGGTACTTGCCGCGAAGTGGACTTACTATACCGACGGAGGCTACCCAGACCAAAACAGTTGGTCATTTGTCAGTCAAGATAAAGATGGAGAAAAAAATAAAGAAAATAGTCGGAAAAGTTTTGTTTTCGGATTAAAGAAGACCCTTGAACAATATCAAGCTCTTGGAGTAAGTGTTTTTATAGTTTCACAAACTCCACAGCAGAAACTTCAACCAGTTCACATCTATGCAAAGACTAAAGTTCCTCCATTTTCTTCCATAAAAGAAATGTCAATTTCATATGAAGATCATCTAGATTTACAAAATTTTGTCGAAACCGCTTTTAATAAACAGGACGTTAGATTAATTAAAATTGACGAGGTTTTGTGTAGCGAAGGCTATTGCGATGTAGGTAATTTGAGCATATCTTATTATAGTGATGACGATCATTTGAACTTACATGGAAATTCTCTTTTGTATCCTTTGTTTGAAAAAGAGTTGAGCCTTGATTGGTAAGGATTGCAAGGCAACACTTAAATCTTTATCCAGTCTTGCGTAATCTGGAAATTCTAAAACTCTTTTATTGTGCTCTTGTTTAAAAAAGATTTAGAAATTTATTTATGAGATCGAATTTGAACACGCCACTTGCCAGATTTTAACTTGGTAACATTAGCCATATTTTTCTCACTTTATCTTTCTGACTGTGCACACAGCGCACACATGTTATTTCTTTAGAGAAAAAACTGAGCAATAACAGCAAGAAAATGTATCTTTAGTGGGGCGTTCTGTTGCTCGGTGCGTGAACAAGTCCTCATTCAATTACGCGTGAGCGAATACCCAAAAGTTTAAGCATTTCCTACTGTTATCGCTTATTCTTTCTTAAAAAAGTTTATATCACACAACACCAAATATTAATAATCTATTACGCGTAGATTAAGCGTATATATCTTACTTTCGTAGGATAAATTTGATTTTATAAACAATTAAGTAAAAATAACACATTCATATGATTTTATAAAAATCTAAATGTGGTAAAGAAAAGTGTGAATAATTTTTTTAATAAAATTAACCTTTTAATATCTACTTTATTATGCTTGGTATTGACAAGTTGTAAAATAGATTTTGAGGGTGATCTTTATACCTCAGATTTATTAACTATAGCTGAAGAGGGTGGATCAATTAATTTACCTATGGAAATAAAGTTTCAAGTATCTTCATGCGATGAAGATCTGACAAATTTAAATAATAAAATATCAACATATTTTCAAGATTATAAACAAATAAGCTGTGGTACAGGTGAAGATTTTATGGATTACATTACCTCCAAAGTTTCTGTTCCTATTTACAATAACTTAGAGGATTTCAACTCTGAAAATAAAAGCTTAATAGGTTACCAATCTACAATTTGGGAAGGCCAAACTAAACCATATGTCTATATCATATTAAATCTTAATAAGTTTGAAGGATTGAGTGATTTTATTCAAAATGAAACATTCCAAGAATTGTCACTTGATGAAGGCATTTTGAAAATAAATATTAATAATGATATTGAAATACAAAAATTATCAATTTTTCCTTCTTTTGTAGATGGCAAGCCTATTGTTTTTAGAACTACTTATGATTTAGAAAAAAGACAAAGTCTTTTAGTAGAGAGTTCAAATATTAGTGCTATGCATTTACAAGAAATTGGTTGGGCGCCATTATTTATTTTTGAATAATAGATTTTATTAAATTATTTTTCTTGATTATTATTTTTATAAAAATTAATTTTATTTACGCGTATATTACGCGTGAAGTTGGAGCATTGTTAAGAAAGCCCAAGCATTGTCCTATAAAAACGAAAAACTAATGGGGCGTTCTGTTTCCTTATCAGTCTGCCCTATGTCGCAGAATATAACACATTTTTAAAAGTGTGTGCAAAAAGTGTGTGCATTGATTTGTTTATTTGGCGAATTTGTGACTTTGAACTCTATGCAAATTATTATATATTTTTACAAATGAGTTTTATTGAATCTATAAAAAGATGTTTCAGAAAGTACGCAACTACAGGGGGTAGAGCAATCCGTTCTGAATATTGGTACTTTGTACTATTTTTAATAATTGGCGGAATAATTTTTTCTATTTTAGATGTAATTTTTTTTCCTGATTTATATGATTATGGAAGTACACCATTAAATTGGATATTCTCATTAGCAACACTTTTACCTTACATTGGTGTTACTGCAAGAAGGTTGCATGATGTTAATAGATCTGGTTGGTGGATGCTAATACCTCTCACCATTATTGGAATTATACCTTTTTTATATTGGACTTTAAAAAAAGGAGATGAAAAAGAAAATTCATTCGGATAAATGCTCATTTATTATATTTTCTATTATTATAATTTATAAAAACATTAACTAATTTAATGTCAATATTCTCTTTGATTCATCGCCTAGAATGAAACTTCAGAGTGTGTGCAATAGTGTGTGCATTTAAAATTTACAAAAACAAGAGGAAGCAAAGGGAAATTAAAATAATGGGGCGTTCTGTTGCGTGTCACAGATCCCATTCTTTAAGCATAATAAAGGTTTTTGGAAAAACTTCACTGTAAACTTCATTGAGAGTTTTAATAATTTATTAAAGGTAGATATAAGTAGTGGGGCGTTCTGTAGAACGACCACTAAATCATTATTAACAGAAAATAAGGACTTTTGGAAACTTCTTCGTAGAAACTTCGTAGTAAGTTTTCATTATTTTTCAGATTTCTTGTTTGGGTTCTTCGTAGTTTTTTTATTCTTTAATTAAGGATAATAATTTTTTTGCTAGTCTAGAAACTGCCTTTCTCCTATCTTTTGAAAGTTTTTTAATAATTTTTATATTTTCTTTTATTGTTTTATTATCAATTTTATTGAAAGTTATTAGAGCATTCATTGATTGACATAAAACAATCCAATCACTGGAGTTATTAAGATAATCAGATACAATTTTTTTTGCTTTTTTTTGTTCTTTATTTTCTAATTGATTAACTAATTCTGAAAATAATTGAGCGCAGGTCCATTGTGTGGAAGGTTGTTTTATTTTTGAAATTTTGTTTAAGAAAATATTTTTAAAATCTAAAAACCATTCTGGTTTTTGTCTAAATATTCTTTTAAAAGCATTTGATGTTCTTAATCTTACTATTTGGTCTGTGCTTGAATAACACTTAATTAACGAATTAATCCTATTTTTTTTAACAATAACATGTTCAGCAACTTTTATTGTATTACCTAGTGAATTTGGATTACCACCAGTTAGTTCAGACTCATAATTCATTATAAATTAATTTGTTAAAATAAATCTAAAAATTAACATTACCTAATAATAAATTATATATTTTCCTTCGTAGTAACTTCGTAGTAAACTTCGTAGAGAGTTTTCTATAAAAAATTATTGATATTACTGGATAATATTTAAAAAGTGGGGCGTTCTGTTGCTCGGTGCCCCGGACCGCGCTCACCTAGAATCTAGGCAGCAAGTGCTAATCTATTTTCGTTAGCGTTTATAAAATAGCCCGATAACGGTGGTACAATACCGGATAAAGTCTTTGTCTTTGAATTACCGTCAAACCTATTTCGTCCCCATATTGGTGGAGACGCCGGGTACCGCCCCCGGGTCCGAATAACTTATTTCACAAAGCATTTATTATCTTAGTTGCAAAGCAACGTTATTATTATACCTGAAAGTAATTATTCTTGAAAGATTTGTCTTGAAATCTAGTAATTAAAATAAAAATTGTTACTAATTAATAAATATATTTAATAGATTATGATTAAAGCAATAATGGCAGTAGATGAAAAAGGAGGCATAAGTAAGGGCCAAAGTATGCCATGGCCAAAAAATTCAATTGATTTGAAATGGTTCAAAGAAAATACAATTAATAATATTGTTGTAATGGGGAGAAAGACTTGGGAGGATCCTTTTATGCCTACACCTTTAAAATCAAGAATAAATGTTCTAATTACAACCAAAGATAAAGAATTAATTGAAGGGGCAGATTATTACTTTAGTGGAAATATAAATGATCAAA
>CACGRD010000027.1 GCA_902575375.1 uncultured Alphaproteobacteria bacterium | reverse complement strand
TTTAGGAAGTAAAACTTTAAAAATTTTTTTAAAATTATCAATTTCATTATTTTTAATCCAATTTATTTTTGGAGCAGTAAAACCAGGCATAGTAATATTTCCTGAAATTGATCGCACATCAAAGTTTTGTTTTTCAAATTCTTCACATTCTTGATGAGATCTTGTATCATTCCAAAGAATACATGGCCTAATAACATTGCCATCCCTATCTATTAAAGTAGCTCCATGCATATGTCCTGATATGCCTATGGAAGCTGTTTGTGAAAACTCTTTTGGTTTTTGTAATTTTAAATCTTCAAAGCATTCGCTTGTTGATTGAATCCATTCTTGTGGATTTTGTTCACTAAAACCATCCTTAGGAGATTGTACTGTGAGACTTGAATTAGCGGTGGCAAGGATGTTTTGACTTTGATCAATTAGGATCATTTTGACTGATGAAGTTCCGAGATCAATACCAATATACATATTGTAAATTTACAACATTAATATTTTAAATGATATAAAGAAATTAAAACTACTTATAAGAATATCTAAATATAAATATTCCAGATGAAACGATAATAATTGCTCCTATAATTGTGAATATATCTGGAACTTCTCCATATACTAATAATCCAAAAATTATTCCCCATACAATTATAGTATAATTATAAGGCGCTAAAATACTTGCAGGTGTAACACTTAATGCTTTAATTTGTAAATATAAACCACTACAAAAAAAGATACCCAAAAAAATAAAAAAAATAAAAGAAAATGAATGTAATGGTTGCCAAAAAAAGAGTGATAGCACAAATGTAACAATAGCACCTATAAGGCCATTATAGAATAGCATTGTTTCATTATCATCATACTTAGCATTTAATCTTGTAGCTATTTGAAATAATGAATAGAAAAATGCAGCACATAATGGAATGACCAGATAAGGATTAAATATAGCCAATCCGGGTCGCATAATTAAAATAACACCAAAAAAACTAATTACAATTGCAAACCAAGTAGCTGAATTAATTTTTTCTTTTAATATGAAATAAGAAAAAACTAAGACTAGAACAGGTGCTAAAGATCCTATGGTATGTGCATCAGCTAGAGCTAAATATCTAAACGATAATACAAAAAAACACGATTCACAAACTGATAAAATACATCTCATAATTTGAATTTTATAATTATTTGAAATATAAAATTTTTTAACTTTATTTTTTTTTGCAATAAAAAAAGAAAATATAAAACAGAAAGTAAACTTAACAAATAATAATACAAAAACAGAGTGATACTGAACTGCTGTTTTTTGAATTGTATCTAAAATGCCAAAAGATAAATAAGTTAAAAGAGTTAAAACTATTCCATAGGTATATGGATTTGATTTCATATTAATTAAAGATTTCTAAATATATTATTATAGAAGTCTTTTTTAATATTTTTATCTGCATCTAAAATTTGCATCATTATAACTGCTGATAAATCATTAATTGGATCAACTAAGAAATATGTGGATGCGTAACCTGACCAACCAAACTCACCAATAACACCAAATTTGTTTTGAGATGTATTATTCATCAAAACTCTAAATCCAAGGCCCCATCCATAACCATCTAAATCATTTTCATAATTTTGATCTTTAATTGTATTTGTTGACGTTATTTCAATGGGTAATAAATTTGTATCTAATGAATTATGACGCATAGATTGAAGAGTTTTCATATTTATCAGTGGTTTAGCATTTTTATTTTCACCATTAATAAGCATAGTAGCAAATTTAATATAATCCGTAGCAGTTGAAAATAAACCATGTCCACCCCTACAGTAATTTTCATTATTTGCAGGATATCCATACAAAATTAATTTTCTTGTATCCAAAGTTAAGTCGGTTAACTTAGACTTAACACTATTATATTCAAAAGTTTCAACTAAATTTTTATTTTTATCTTCACTAATAAAGAAATTTGTTTCATTCATTTCTAAAGGATAAAATATATTTTCTTTTAAAATATTTATTAACTTATCTTTTGTTACAACTTCTAGAATTCTAGCTAAAATATCTATAGAAATAGAATAATGCCATTTTGATCCTGGCTCGTATAGTAGTGGCAACCCAGAAATACTTTCAATTTCCTCTTCTAAGCTTCTAGAAGATGAGTGAAATAACTTCTTTTCTTCATAACCTTCAGCTAAAAAATTATTACTACTATTGTACGTAAAGCCTGCTGTATGTTGCAAAAGTTGTCTTACTGTAGGAGCGTTATCTACTTTAATAGTATCGTCTAATTTACTTGTTAAAGATTTAAGTTTTTTTTGGTTTTTAAAGTATGGTAAATATTTATCTATAGTATCATCAAGAGATAAAAAATTTTTTTCTATTAGTTGCATCGCTGCAAAACCAACAATTGGTTTAGTCATCGACCAAATTCTATAATAAGAATTTTTATTAAGTTTATTATTTTTAGCAAGATCATTATGACCAATTACCTCATGATAAATATTATTTTTATGATTTATTATCCATTCAACACCATTACATTTTCCAGCATCAATATGTTTTTGAAAATCTAATCTGATGTTATCCATAAATGGATTAGGTTAGACTCTTTATTTTTTCTATGAGCTCGGTATTGATATGTCTTGGACCTTTATCTTCTCTATTAGTATGTCTTCTTTGACCAGGCAACCGCACACCGTCTAAGGATGTCATTTGTTCAAAAAATTTTTCAGCATGTTCATTCCAATTTTTTCCTGCAATAAGTTCAGGAGATAAAGCCATAATAAACTCACCTCCTCGTGCTGGACCTCCATCGTTATTATCCTCTTCTTTTGCCTCAAAACTAAATAAATCTCCAACTAGACCTGCAGCTAGTAATTCAATCATCATAGCTATAGCAGAACCCTTATAATCACCAAAGGTCAAAAGCACTCCCCCATTTGCTATTTGATTTGGATCATCAGTTTTTTCACCATCTTTATTTAAGCCAGTTCCAAAGGGTACTTTATGACCATCACGCGCGGCAACTTGTACTTCACCCATTGCCATCGTTGAAGTTGCCATATCATAAACAACGGGGGTCTTATTTTTTCTAGGCCAAGCAAATGATATTGGATTAGTTCCAAATAGTGGTTTTTTTGCACCAGCTGGTGCTACACTTGGTTTATATGCAGTGCAAGCAATACCAATTAAATTATTTTCTGCTAATGCTTCTGTCTCATGCCATAACGCAGCAAAGTGATGTGTATTAGTTATTGTTAAAACCCCTACGCCGTGCATAATTGTTGTTTTTATTAATTCTGGTAAACCAACTTTAATTGAAACAGGAGCGAAACCATAATCACCTTCTACACGAATTGCATTTTGGGTAAGATAGTTGTTCGATGGTCGAGAAGTTCCATTTACTTTCTTACTTTTCAGGGATGCTACATAACCAGGGATGCGAAATAATCCGTGAGATACACTTCCATCTCTTTCAGCATTTGTGACCGTAGTTGCTACAGAATCAGCATTGTAATGATCACATCCATGTTTTGATAAGACTTTATAAGCTAAATCATATATGTTTTCTAATTCGAGAGACGTTGTATTCATTTACTTTTATCAAATAATTAATATTATTGAACAATGGATAGAGGATTATTAGACAATTTGAAAGAGATTTTGCAAGAAAGAATTTCATTTTCAGAAAGTGTAAGAAATAATCATGCTAAAGGGGAAGATGCTTATGATCCTGTTTTACCAAGAGCTGTTTTGTTCCCAAAAAATAATGATGAGCTTTCCAAAATACTAAAAATTTGTAATGAATTTAAAGTGCCTGTAACTGCCTATGGTACTGGAACATCTTTGGAAGGACATGTCGTTGGAAATAATGAAGGTTTTACAATTTCTATGGAAAATTTTAACAAAATTATTTCTATTAATGAAGCAGACTTTGATTGTCGTGTACAAGCAAATGTTTCTCGTGAACAACTTAATGAAACTTTAAAAGACAAAGGTGTTTTTTTTCCAATTGATCCAGGTGCAAATGCTGCATTAGGTGGTATGGCAGCTTGCTCAGCCTCGGGGACTATGGCAGTCAGATATGGGACCATGAAAACAGCTGTACTAGGCCTAACAGTTGTTCTTGCAAATGGTGATATAATTAAAACAGGTACGCGAGCAAAAAAAACTTCTGCGGGTTACAATCTTACTAACCTATTTGTTGGTTCAGAGGGCACGCTTGGTATTATAACTGAAGTGCATTTAAGACTATCTCCAATTCCTGAAAGTATAATGAGTGCTGTCTGTCAATTTCCAGATCTTGACTCTGCAGTTGTAACAGCTCAAGAAATAATTCAATATGGGGTTCCAATTGCAAGAGTTGAACTATTAAATAAAGATCAAATGGATATAAGTATTAAATATTCAAAATTAGAAAATTTAGAAAGTTTACCAACTCTTTTTTATGAATTTCATGGTAGTGAAATTTCAAATAAAGAATCAATAGACGTTGTTGAAGAGATATCTAAAAATAACAATGGTAGTGAATTTAAATGGGCATCTAACACAGAAGAAAGAAACAAGATATGGAAAGCAAGACATAATGTTTATTATTCAGTTAAAGCACAAGGAGATGATGTGAGAGTGTATGCTACAGATGTTTGTGTTCCTATTTCAAACATTGTTGAATGTATTATGTTCGCAGAAAATGAACTTCAGGGTACCGGATTGAAAGCTCCAATGGTTGGTCATGTAGGAGATGGAAATTTTCATGTAACTATTGTCTATGATCCTAATAAAGAGAATGAATATAAATACATAAGAGAATTTAGTAATAAATTAATTGATAAAGCACTAGAAATGGAAGGAACCATTACTGGCGAGCATGGTATAGGCCTTCAAAAAAAAGAATATCTACTGAAACAACATCCAGACAATATTCCTCTGATGAAATTAATTAAAAAAAGTTTTGATCCAAATAATATTTTAAATCCTGGCAAAATTTTTGATGCTTAAATTATTCGAACAATACGAGTAAATCTTTATCTTTTATAGTCATTCCAAAACCAGGTTCATTACTTGGTTTGATTCTACCACTTTCTGGTAATTGCTCTCCATTGAAATAAGGAAACATCTTCACAACACTTTTGCCATCAGGGCTACCAGCAATGTATTCACAAAAAGGAGAATGAGGTTGAGAAAAAATAAAATGCGAAGAATATGGTCCACTGCCATGAGGAACTACAGGTAAATCATAAGCTGAAGCCATAGCAGAAATTTTTAATAATTCAGTCATACCTCCTACCCACATTACGTCAGGCTGTAATATATCAATCGATTTACTTTCAATTAATTGTCTAAAACCATAACGAGTATATTCATGTTCTCCAGTTGTCCATTTTTTATCAGGGTGAGCTTGTTTTATTGTTTTGTATCCATCAATATCATCTGGATGCAGAACCTCCTCCCACCAATTTATATTTAAATCTTCACACTTTTTTGCAAGTTGAATTGCATATTGTGCAGTTAAAGACATGTAACAATCCACCATTATAGGAAATTCACTTGAAACAGAATCTCTATGTTTTTTTAGAAACTGATAATTTTTCTCTAAGCCCTCATGACCATCTGCAGGACCAAATGGAAGAGGAACTTTAGCTCCCCAAAAACCCATTTCTCTAACAGCAGTAGGTTCTGGTCCAGTACAGTAGAAGTGAATTTCATCTCTAACTTTACCACCAATCATCTCCCAAATTGGTTCATCCCTTAAAATTCCTAGTGAGTCCCATAATGCAAGATCCACAACACTGATCGCACAAATTGTAATACCTTTTCTCCCATAAAACATGCTAGCTTTAAACATTTGATCCCATATCAAATTTAAATTTTTTGGACTTTGTCCGATTAAAAAACGCTTAAAATGATTTTGTATTAACCAACAAGCTGGCTCTCCACCTAATCCAGTTGCAACACCAACAACTCCATTTGATAATTCAATTTCTACAACAACTGATCCTAAAACACCTATTCCCCAACTTGTTCTAGTTTTTTTGTATTCTGGATACATGGACATGGGATTTGAAATATAAGTATCTGTAATCCAATGTCCCTTTTCTTGGAGATGATAATCACCACCACCTTTTTTTGAAGTAGAATAAGTTCTTACTTCTTTAATAGTAACTTTATCAGCCATAAATTATACATCTTCAAGTTTGAGACTATTCATAGATCTATACGCAGCATCAAGGGTTTTTACCATTTTCAAGTTAATGGTAATATCACCATGGTTTTTGTATTCTTTACCTAAACAAATATCTACTAATGTGTTTATTGGATGTTGAGTAGTATATGAGTGGGTACCAGATCCAGGTTTTGCTTCTTCGTTAATTTCTTTACCGTCATTAGTTCTGACTAATAAACGTTCTCTATTTATTTCAAAATCTAGAAATAAAGCGCCTTTATCACCATGAACTCTTATATTATAACCCCCACCATATCCTTTTGGCACATAAGCACATCCTGAGAATGCACCAGTTGCACCTTCCTCAAATTGAACAGAAATAGCATCTGTATAATCAACACCAGTAGGAGAAGGAACTGAAAGACAAAATACTTTCTTAGGATTAAGTTTTGTGACCTTGTAAACTCCAGCAAACATATGCGATAGTTGACCCCAACCATAACCACCTGCTTTTGATGGATCTGACCACGTTGAAGCTTTGGGTTGAAAAGTATGTTCATCAGATTCACTAAGGGGAATACCTTGAAACAAATCTACTAGTGAAGAAGAGAAAGAAGTATCTACATGCATTATATTTCCAATTATACCACTTGCAATATGCTCTTCAGCTTTGGACATTAGTGGATTCCAGTTAAATCCATAAGGAGTAAATAATTCTACTTTTTTTTCTTTTAAAATCGCCTCCACTTCAAGTGCATCTTTTGTATTAGTCGTCATAGGTTTTTCAACTAAAACATGACAACCCTTTGCAAGCGCAGCTTTAATATTTTCAAAATGTGCAAAATGAGGACTTGCTATTACGACACCATCCAATTGCTCCATATCTAACATTTCTTTATAATCTGTTGAAGCGTGCTTAAATCCAAACTTTTCTTTGACAAATTTTAGCTCATCTTCTTCAAGCTTACATACACTGGTTAGCTCTACATCATCTCTTTCTTTGAGATGTGGTATATGAAATTCAGTTGCCCACCAACCAGCACCTATTACACCAATTTTTGCTTTTTTCATTTTATCTCCTTGTCAAAACATTAATCTAAATGCATCATTAATGGCAAAAGAAATGGGAAACCTATATTTTCATCAACATCTATCTTCATTATCGGAGCCATGTATTCTCCCCATTTTGTATTAATTTCACTTTCAGTGATATGTTTAATTGATTTTTGTAAATCATCAGTTTCAAAGTATCCAAACAAAGTTAGGCCATGTCTAAAAATATTATAATTACGAATTCCAGCATCGCTTAGCATTTCTTTCATTTCAGGCCACAATTCATCATGACGCTTTTTGTATTCTTCTTCGTATCCCGGTCTTACTTCAAGTACCCATGCATAATTAGACATATTATTCTCCTTTCCATTGATTAAATAAGTCTCTCATTTTAATTGTTTCCGATAAAACATCATCATAAACCGTCATCATGTAATTTTGATGTACATACTCAATAGATAAATATTTATCATAACCAACCTCTTTTAATTTACCAAACATAGCTGGAAAATTTAATGTTCCTTCTTCTAATTTTGTCTGTAAATAACCACTTTTTGCTTGTCTCAAGTGAACATGGCCAGCATGTTCCGCTAATACATCAACTGCATCTTGAGTATAACCTAAACAGGCAAAATGAGCATAATCCAAGGCAAGTTTTATTCCTGGAACTTTTGATAAAAGCTCTAGTACTATATCAGGACTTTCCAAATATGAATGAACATGAGGCTCAATCAATAATTGGATATTTTTTTTAGAGGTAATTTCGTTTAAGGAATTTAAAGAATTAATTGAATTCTTAAGAGCATCGTTTCTAGATTGACCAGGATTAATAACACCAGGTAATATAAAAATGCTTGGTATATTAGCCTCCACACAAAAGTTAGTTATCGTAGATAAATCTTTTTTATTATCTTCTAGATTATTTATGTCAGCTAAATTTCTATCCTCTAATGAATTACCAAAAAGATGATATAAATTAGCATAATTAATATTATATTTGTTTATTTCATTTATAATTTTTTTATAGTCTTCAAGAAGAGTATTTTTATCTAATGCTGATCGATAAAAATATCCCACATCGATTGCATTTATACCTAATAAATTAGATAAACCAGTCGACTCAGTTAAATTACACTGTGGAAAAGACCAAGATGTAACAGATAATTTCATTTTAAGCTCTCATTCTCCATTGGTCTAAGCCAACAGCTAAAATTAATACAGTTCCTTTTGCAACTTCTTGCCACGAAGAAGAAACATTCATTAAAGTTAATCCATTATTAATAGTGCCAAGTATTAAGACGGCAAATAACGTTCCCCATACGCTTCCAATTCCTCCGTATAAACTAGTACCACCTAAAATAATTGCAGCTATAATTGTTAAAAGATGCGAACCTGCTGCATTAGGTGCTGCAGCACCCAACATTGCAGTTAATAAAACACCTGCGATTGCTCCACTCAAGCCTGATAAAACATATAAGTAGAATTGTACTTTAACTACTGGGACACCTAAAAGTAAACTGGCATCAGGATTATTACCAGAAGCATATAGGAAACGTCCAAATTTTGTTTTTGACATTAATAACCATAATAGAAACATCACAACAATCATTATGATTAATGGTATTGGTACGTTAAATATTCTGCCTACCCCAATATAATTAAATTCTGGAAGCATCATTGATTTTGTCAATCCACCGGTCAAAACTAAAGAAAAACCAGTAATAATCGACATTGTACCTAATGTTGCAATTAATGGATTAAATTTTAACACCGTCGCTAAGAAACCGTTAAAGGCACCAATGAAAGCTCCTACAAACAATGACATTGCAACTGCTAACCAGATATTATCTATCCATCCAAAAAATATTGTTATCAATACACCAGTCAATCCAGCAACTGCAGCTACTGATAAATCCAGACCACCAGCAATAATTAATGGTGTGCCTGCTGCAGCCATTAATCCTATATACGACATATTTATCCCAATATTCATTGCATTGTTAAAGGAAAAAAACCAAGGTGACATCAATGACAATGCAATAACAATAACGATATAAAAAACAGATAGAACAGCAACACCTGACCATGACTGCTTCATTAGTGAATTAAAATTTGATAAATTACTCATATATTTCCTTTAGTTTAAATTAGTATTTATATTTTCTCCTGCTGCTGCCATCAATTGCTCAACTTGAACTGATTGATCATATATTGATTTTAC
>CACGRD010000026.1 GCA_902575375.1 uncultured Alphaproteobacteria bacterium | reverse complement strand
TTTTAAAGATGCTTGTGCACAAGTTGGCGCTGATTGCCAAATGTTAACTCTATCTGGTGATGGAGATCAACAAGAGCAATTACAAAACTTGGAATCATCAATTGCTCAAGGTGTTGACGGTATCGTAACTACAATTACTAACCCAACTATCTTTGATGCTGCAGTTGATGAAGCTTTAGCTGCTGGGATTCCAGTAATTACAGCTAACACAGATGACCCAGAAGGTGCAGCAGGTAGTAATAGACTTGCTTATGTTGGACAAGATTTAGAAGCAGCAGGTTATGAACTTGCAGCAACTTTATCAAAACAATTCCCTGATGGTCCAGTACACGTATTAATTGGTGTAGCTGATATGAACCAATCTTGGGCTTACACAAGAGCTAATGGTATTGCTAGATTCATGGATGATTTCAAAGCTGCTAATCCAGACAGAGAAATTACATATGAAAAAATTGAATCTGGTATGGACCTTTCAACTGTTGGAAACAGAGTTGCTTCATACGTACAAACTAACCCAAACACTACTGCTTACTTTGATGTAGGATTTTGGGAAGCAGGTGCTGCACAAGGTATAAGAAACCTTGGTTATGAGCCTGGTCAAATGTTGCTAGCAGGATTTGACTTAGTTGACGTTGTATTTGAAGAAATGGAAAAAGGTTATGTTCAACTTACAGTTGACCAACAACCATATTATCAAGGATACATGTCTGTACACCAACTATATTTAATGAATAAATATGGTTTAAGTGCATTAGATATTAACACTGGTAAAGCTATGATTGGACCGGATGATGTTGCAAAAATCCGTTCATTCAAAGGTATGTCAGTTAGATAATCTAACTTTAATTTTAGCCGGATAGTTCCTATCCGGCTTCTTTTTAAAAAAAATATGAACACTAATAATTTAAAATCAATTTTAATGCGTCCTGAGATAAGCACCTTCATTATGTTTGTGGTGATTATGACAGGTTTTTTTATTGCCAATGAGAACTTTTTAAGCGCCCGAAATATTCGAATTGTTATGGGTATTACTCCTGAATATATTATTGTAGCTATTGGTATTGCAATACTCATGATATCAGGTGAGTTTGATCTTTCTGTAGGTTCGGTATTTGCACTTGTTCCAATGACTATGGTTCAGCTTGTTCACCAAGGTATGCCGCCATGGGTTGCAATTGCATTAGGTCTATCAATTGGTATTGCAGTTGGTTTTGTAAATGGTTTCATAACTTTAAGGTTTGGTATCCCTTCATTTATTGCAACACTAGGAATGCTTTATATTGCTAGAAGTTTAACAACAGTTGCAACAGGTGGCTTTCCACCTCCTTTCCCACATGAATTACCAAACGAACTATTTGTTTTTCAATTTGAAGTTTTCAGAGCTTCATTATTTTGGATGTTAGGAGTAGCCTTTATTGCTGGAATTATGTTGCATAGAAGTAATTTAGGTAACTGGATTTATTCAACTGGCGGCGATACAGCAGCTGCATCATCGATGGGTATTAAGACCAATAATGTTAAAATGTTTTGTTTCATTCTTTGTGGCTTTTTAGCTGGATTTGCAGGAATGATTCAAACATTTAGAATTGAAGCTCCACTACCCTCGCAAGGTTATTTACTTGAACTAGAATCAATAGCTGCTGCAGTTATTGGAGGAGTTAGTTTATTTGGAGGAGTAGGAACTATTTTTGGAGCAGCAATTGGAGCAATCTTAATTCGCTTTCTAGAAAGTGGAATTATCATGGCAAGAATAGACGCTGAATGGTTTAGAGCAGGATTAGGTTCATTAATTATTATCTCTGTAGTTTTCAATACTTGGGTAGTCAGAAGAGGTGAAAACATGGTTCATAAAAATCAAGCAGAAGAAAATGAAAATAGTTCTCAAAAAAATGAAAGCGTAACGGAGAGTAAAGATGATTAACGAAAACATAATTGAGTGTAAAGATCTTAACAAATACTACTCTGGCGTTCACGCTCTTAAAAATCTCAGTCTTAAAATTAAAAAAGATTCAGTTGTTGGTCTCATTGGAGATAATGGAGCTGGTAAATCAACATTGATAAAAATTTTATCAGGTGCTCATTCACCTGATTCAGGACACATATACTTTGAAGGTAATGAAGTAAAATTTAAATCTACTAAAGAAGCTATGAATCTTGGTATTGAAACTATTTACCAATACTCAGCTCTTATTCCCCAGATGTCCATTGCTAGAAATATTTTTATTGGAAGAGAACAAACCACTTTCTCTCTTGGTTCTATAGGATTAATGAAAACAAAGTCTATGGATAAAGCTGCTATGGATGCTTTAAATGATGTTGAACTTCATTTAAGATCTCCAGATACACCAGTAAATCAATTATCTGGTGGAGAAAGACAAGGTGTCGTTATTGCAAGAGCAATGTATTTTAAATCAAAAGTTCTAATACTTGATGAGCCAACTAACCACTTATCTGTTAAAGAAACCAACAAAGTGTTACGATTTGTTGAGGGTTTAAAAAAACAAGGTGTGACTTCAATTTTTATTACACATAACTTAAGTCACGTATATCCTATAGCTGATCATCTTTGTGTTATGGCAAGAGGTGAGAAAATTGCTGATTTAGCTAAAGAAGATACAAATATTGATGAATTAACTGATTTATTGGTAAATGGGTAAATATATTTCAATTTCTTTGTGGAGGATAAATGATTAGTAAAGAACAAATCGAACAATACAATGAAGAAGGATACACGATTATAGAAGATGTATTTGATAAAGACGAATTAAATCCAATTCTAAATGAATTTGACGAAATAGTAGATGACTTTGCAGAAAAGGCTTTTCAAGCCGGTAAAATTCAAAACAAGCATGACGACAAAGATGTATTCAAAAGATTAGCTGCATTGGAAAAAGATTTTAAAGGCTCTTCAGTATTAATTCATCACAGAGGTGAGTTAAAACCTGCACTCGCCAATCTTTGGGGATCTAAAAAACTTTTAGATATGGTAGAAAACTGGGTTGGTAAGGATATTTCTGGCCATCCTGTTTGGAATATTAGATCAAAAACTCCACAAACTGCAAGAATGACTGTTCCATGGCATCAAGATTCAGCATATTTAAAAGAAGGGGCAGAAAAAACTACTCAACCTGCTGCATGGATACCCTTTTTAGACGTAAACAAAAATAACGGTTGTATGCAAGTTGTTCCTGGTGGACACAGACCTGAGAGAGTGTTGAATCATAAGCTTGAAAAAAAAGATGGATCAGTAAAAGATTCTTGGTATTTATTTATTGAAGAAAAAGATATTCCAGATGAAAAGGTAGTTACATGTGAAATGAAAGTTGGTTCTGTTTTATTTCTTCATCAGTTAGTACCTCATCGATCTCTTGAAAACTTATCTGATGATGTAAGATGGAGCGTTGATTTAAGATTTCAAAACCCAAAAGATGAAGCTGGTTTTCATACTGGTCTTGTTGATCCAATTATTATGAGAAAATCAGATGACCCTAGTTACACTGCTGACTGGAACGCATGGTTTAAAGGTTATGAAGAAGAGCACACTAAATTTAGAGGAACTTCAAAAAAGGATCAATTTGACTCTTCTGTTGACGGATCTTGGCTTGATCGTTGGGATAACTAGACTAAATATTTACAATGCACATTAATTTAGATGACTGGTACAAACCTGAAGTTGATAAAAAGGTACTAAAAAATCTATCAAAGAGAAAAGATCTTCCAGGTTTAATACATTTCCTTTTTTACTTTTCATCCTTATTTGCATCGGGTTATCTAGCGTATTTAACTTTAGGAACTTGGTGGACATATCTGTTCTTTTTTATTTACGGTACAATTTATGCATTTAGTGTAGCGAACTGGCATGAAACTGTCCATCGAACTGCCTTTAAGACACGTTGGATAAATGAATTTTTTTATCACATAAGTTCTTTCATGTGTGACTTTGAAGGCTTTAGATGGCGTTGGAGTCATACTTTTCATCATTCAAAAACACTACAAACAGAAGATGATTATGATCACGAAATACAAGTTTCTAGACCAATTGAGCTATTTGCTTTTTTCTTAAATTTTATTCCTTTAACGGATTTATTATATCCACATAAATTGATTAAGTTTGAAGTCCTAAAACATGCTCTTGGAAAATTCACACCTGTGATTGAAGTCACTGCACCAAAAGAAGAAAAGAAAAAAATTCTTTGGAATTCAAGATTATATGTTTTTATTTGGTTTTTAGTATTTGCATATTCGTTTTATATTGGTTCAATTTTACCAATAATTTATATAATTTTACCTACCTATATTGGGAAGCCAATTTGGTTTGCTGTAAATGTGACTCAACACCTAGCTGCAAAAGTTGATACTAAAGATCATCGTTTAAGTACTTATTCAGTTAGAATAAATCCTATTTTAAGTTTTTTATATTGGAATATGGAATATCACTTAGAGCATCACATGTATCCAATGGTACCATCTTATAATTTAAAAAAACTTCGTAAAGAAATTGACTCACAGTTACCCAAACCTTTTACTAGTCTTTTTGATTTTTATAGAAAAGTTCTACCTTCAGTAATAGCTTTAGCAACTAACAAAGATAAATATTATAAAGTAAAACTTAATAATTAGATTTACCAAGTTCCTGAATTTTCCATAGATTTCCATGGTTCCTGAACAGGAAGTGCTTCGCCTTCTTGTAAAATTTCTAAAGATATTCCATCAGGTGAACGCACAAAAGCCATATGTCCATCTCGAGGTGGTCTATTTATTGTAACGCCATTATTCATCAACTTTTCACACACTTCATAAATATTTTTGACACTATAAGCAAGATGACCAAAATTTCTTCCACCAGTATAATCTTCTGGATCCCAATTATATGTTAATTCAAGTAAGCCTGTTTTTTCATCACTGTTTTCTGCACCTAGAAAAATAAGTGTGAAGCGTCCTTTTTCATTTTCTACTCTTCTAACTTCTTTTAAACCAAGCTTATTGCAATAAAAGTCTAGTGACTCTTCGATATTATTAATTCTAACCATAGTATGTAAATATTTCATTTTTATAATCCCGTATTATTTTGTATTTGTAGTAAAAAATACATAGTGTAATTTAGATTATATGAAAACTGTTTTTTTACTTTTTGATTCATTAAATAAAAGAATGTTAAATTCTTATGGTGGAAAATATATTGAAACACCAAATTTTAATAGGTTATCAAAAAAATCAGTTCAATTTAATAATCATTATATAGGAAGCATGCCTTGTATGCCTGCCAGACGTGATATGCATTCAGGAAGATTAAGTTTCCTTCATCGGGCATGGGGACCTTTAGAACCATTTGATAATTCATTTCCAGAAATGTTGCGACTTAATAACACTTATACTCACCTAGTAACTGATCACTATCATTACTTTGAAGATGGTGGAGCAACTTATCACAATAGGTTTAATTCATGGGACTTTATTCGAGGACAAGAGAGCGATCCTTGGAAAGCAATGGTTCAACCTCCTCTTGAAAAATTGAAAGAAAAATATCACAAATCACAATTCAATATAACTGATAGGGAGGGAAAATATTATAACTATGTAATAAACAGTGAATTTATAAAAGATGAGAAAGATTTTCCATCAGTGAAATGTTTTCAATCTGGATTAGATTTCTTAAATATAAATAAAGATGCTGATAATTGGTTTCTACAGTTAGAGACTTTTGATCCACATGAACCTTTTTTTGCTCCTGAAAGATTCAGAGAAAAACTTAAGACAAATTATAATGGACCAAGATTAGATTGGCCTCAATATAATAGAGTAAAGGAAAGTGATGATGAGGTAGCTGAATTAAAAGCAAACTATTTAGCTTTAATAGGATTATGTGATTATTTGTTGGGTACAGTACTAGATTTTTTTGACTCAAATAATCTCTGGGAAAATACAGCATTAATTTTAACTACAGATCATGGTTTTATGCTTGGTGAGCATGACTGGTGGGCAAAAAACAGGATGCCTTTATATAATGAGATAGCTAATATTCCACTTTATTTTTCTCATCCAGATTTCAAAAAATATAATGGTGAACAAAGAAATGTCGTAACTCAAAATATTGATTTAATGCCAACTTTTATGACAATGCACGGTCATCAAATCCCAAAAGAAGTAAAGGGAAAATCGATTTTAAATTTTTTAGATAAAGATAATGAAAGTGATTTTTGTGCATTATATGGATATTGGGGTGGTGGTATTAATATTTCAGACGGGAAATATACTTTTTTTCATTATCCAGAAAATTTCAATCAATATGACAGAAGTAGATATCAATACACCTTAATGCCAACTAATATGAGACAATTTTTTTCAAATGAAGAATTGCAAACAGCAACTATGCACAAACCATTCAATTTCACTAAAAATATTCCAGTAATGAAGGTAAATAAAATATTAAAAAAGACTGATCCACATGTGACATTAAAGGATACAAAAAGCGCTCTTTATAATCTGAAGGAAGATCCAGGACAATTAAATCAAATACATGATAATGATTTAATTTCTCAATATAAGGATCTAATGTTGAAAGAAATAAAATTATATGATCCTCCTAAAGAATTATTGGAAAACTATTTTAATTTGGAATAATTCGTAAAACTTTTATCATCGTGGTTTGCTTTAGGCATTAAGATAGAGTAAAATAATCAATGGAGAAAATATGACAGATTATTTTAAGAATATACCTGAAATAAAATATGAAGGATCCAACAGTACTAATCCTTTAGCTTTTAAATTTTATGATGAAAATAAAAAAGTTTTAGGTAAGTCTATGAAAGAGCATTTAAGGTTTGCTACTTGTTATTGGCATACATTTACTTGGCCTGGCTTGGATCCATTTGGTGGTCAAACATTTGATAGACCGTGGATGCAAGCAGTTGATGAAATAAAAATGGCTGAAATGAAACTTGATGCTGCATTTGATTTTTTTACTAAAATAAAAACACCCTTTTTCTGCTTTCACGATAGAGATATTTCTCCTGAAGGTTCAAATTATGCTGAGACACAAAAAAATTTCTTTCATATTATAGATTTAATGGAACAAAAAATTCATGACTCAGGAATGAAATTACTTTGGGGAACAGCAAATGCTTTTTCTCATAAAAGATATATGAGTGGTGCTTCTACCAATCCAGACCCAGAAGTTTTTGCATATAAAGCTGCACAAGTAAAAGATTGTATGGATGCAACGATGAGATTGGGCGGTCAAAACTACGTCCTTTGGGGTGGAAGAGAAGGATACGAAACTATTCTTAATACTGACATGACTAAGGAAACAGCTAATCTTCAAAGATTTTTAGAATTAGTTGTTAATTATAAACACAGGATAGGATTTAAAGGTCAAATTTTATTGGAACCAAAACCTCATGAACCAACTAAACATCAATATGATTTTGACTCTGCTACTTGCTTAGCGTTTTTACGAAAGGCGGGTTTAGAAAATGAGATTAAACTAAATGTTGAAGTTAATCATGCAACTTTATCTGGTCATAATTTTGAACATGAAATTGCTTACGCAACTTCAAACAGTGCCTTAGGAAGCATTGATATTAATAGAGGTGATACTTTAATAGGTTGGGATACAGATCAATTCCCAAATAATCCTGCCGACTTAATTATGTCATTTTATTTTATTTTTAAGAATGGCGGCTTAGGTCAAGGAGGTATGAACTTTGATGCAAAAATAAGAAGACAATCTATCGATGCTGAAGATTTATTCCATGCTCATATTGGAGGCATGGATGTTTGTGCAAAAACACTTATTGCTGTTGAAAAAATGATGAATGATAATGTTATTCCTAAGTTTATTGAAGATAGATATGAGGATTGGAATAAAAGTTTGGGGCAGTATATTCATAATAAAGACACAGGATTAGATGATATAAATAAAAAAGTAATCGACGATAATATTGAACCACAACCTCGTTCAGGAAAACAAGAATATCTGGAAAATATCTTAAATAAATATTTGTAGTTACTAACCATAAGTTTCTATACTAATTGATTTATAAATATTATGAAAATTTATAAATTAGATACAGTATCAGATTTTGAAAAATTAAACCTTTGTCTCGCAATAGGTAATTTTGATGGAATACATAAAGGGCACCAAGAAATAATAAACAAAATTAAGGAGATTGCAGCAAACAATAATTTATTATCTTCTATAATGAGTTTTAATCCTCATCCTCGTGTTTACTTTAATCAAATTAATGAGCCTTTTAATATTTATACTCAAAGTGATAAAATAAATTTTCTTGAAAGATTGGGTTTAGATATATTTCTAGATTTTTCTTTTGATAATAATCTATCAATATTATCAGCTGATGATTTTGTAACTAAAATTCTTATTGATAAATTAAATATTAAATACTTAGTTATAGGTACTGACTTTAAATTTGGAAAAGATAGAAAAGGCAATTTTAAAACATTAGAAAAGTATGCTGAAAAAAATAATTTTAATATTCATTTAATTGATCCTATTATGCTTGATGATAAATCTGATAAATATTCATCTTCAATAATTCGATCACATATAAAAGATGGTTACATGGAAGATGTTACTGAGTCTTTAGGTAGGCCCTGGCATATGTATGGAACAATAATTGAAGGTGATAAAAGAGCTAGAGAAATCAATTTTCCGACTGCTAATATGATACCAGATCAACACATATTACCAAAAAGAGGTGTTTACTGTGTGGAAGTGCTATTAGAAGGCAAAAAATACAAAGGTGTTTCAAATTTTGGTTTAAGACCAACAGTTGATGGAAGCAAACTCCTTCTAGAGACACATATGTTTAATTTTAGTGAAGAAATATATGGTAAAGAATTGACTGTTGAATTCCTTACATTTATTAGGTCTGAACAAAAATTTAATAATTTTGAAGAATTAACCAAGCAAATCAATAAAGATATAAATACAGCTAAAGAATATCATCAACTATAATGGAATATAAAGATACAATTTTTCTTCCCAAAACATCTTTTGAAATGAGAGCTAACCTTCCAGTAAAGGAACCTGCGATTCTAGAGGAGTGGGATAAAGAAAATATTTTTAAAAAGCTAAGAAATAAATCTAAAGGTAGAGAAAAATTTGTTCTTCATGATGGTCCACCATACGCAAATGGACATATTCATATGGGAACTGCTCTTAATAAAATTTTAAAAGATGTTATTGTGCGAACACAACAAATGGCAGGTAAAGACTCAATTTATGTACCTGGATGGGATTGTCACGGTTTACCAATTGAATGGAAAATAGAAGAAGAATATAGAAAAAAAGGAAAGAACAAGGATGATGTTCCAACTGTTCAATTTAGAAATGAGTGTAGAGAGTTTGCAGAAAAATGGATCGATATACAAAAAAAAGAATTTAGACGACTTGGTGTTGAGGGCGATTGGGAAAATCCATATCTCACAATGTCAAATCAAGCAGAAGCACAAATTGTTCGAGAGCTCGGAAAATTTCTTCTTGATGAAAGTTTGTATAAAGGAGCAAAACCAGTTCTCTGGTCTGTCGTAGAAAAGACAGCTCTAGCTGATGCAGAAGTTGAATATGAAGATCATACGTCTAACACTATATATGTTAAATTTTTAATTAAA
>CACGRD010000025.1 GCA_902575375.1 uncultured Alphaproteobacteria bacterium | reverse complement strand
GACCAATGACAGGACTTGGTTCAGGTTTTATAATTAGTGAAGATGGTATAGTTGTGACAAATAATCATGTAATTGAAGGAGCTGATGAAATAACTGTTATACTAAATGATGAAACAGAGTTTACAGCTGAATTACTTGGAAGAGATCCCAAAGCAGATATAGCTGTATTGAAAATTGATCCAAAAAACAAAAAACTTATATATGTTGGTTGGGGAGATTCGGATAAGATGAGAGTTGGAGATTGGTCAATTGCAATTGGCAACCCTCTTGGTTTGGGAGGGACGGTTACTGCAGGAATTATATCTGCAATTTCAAGAGATTTAGGTAGTGGGCCATACGTTAAATTTTTACAAACAGATGCATCTATTAATCGTGGTAATTCTGGCGGACCATTATTTAATTTAGATGGAGAGGTAATAGGAATTAACACGGCAATTGTTTCGCAAACAGGTGGAAGTATTGGTTTAGGATTTGCAATACCTGCGAACAGTGCCAAAAAAATAGTACAACAATTAAAAGATTTTGGAAAAACTAAGAGAGGTTGGTTAGGTGTACAAATTCAACCTGTTACAAAGGATTTTGCGGAAAGTCTTGGCTTACCTGATCAAAAAGGTGCATTCATATCCAATGTCAATCCTAATGGTCCCTCAAAAACTGCTGGATTAGAACCAGGCGATGTAATTTTAAAATTTAATAATATAGAAATTAAAAAGATGCCTGATTTACCAAGAGTTGTTGCAGAGTCAGATGTAGGCTCGACTGCAATATTAGAAGTTTGGAGAAAAAATAAAAAAATTCGTATAGAGGTAATATTAGGAGAATTACCTGGAGAGGTAGTTACGGAAAGAAAAACAACTACAAATATTGAAAAAAATTTAAAAATTGAATCTTTAGGAATTACTATTGAAGATCATGAAAGTGGGGTTAAAGTAATTTCAATTGACGACATTGATAGTAGTTTGCAAAATGGAGATATAATTGTAGAAGTTAATAGAGAAATTATTAACAATATGAATTCATTTGAAGAATTAATAAATTCTTTAGAAAAAACTGGTAGATCCTCATTATTACTGAAAATAATTAGAGATGATGAGCAAAATTGGGTAACAATTAAATTTAAGAATAATTGAAAACTCAAATCTACTTTGTATTAGGACCCACTGCATCAGGAAAATCAAAATTTGCTTTAAGTCTAGCTAACAAACTAAATGGTGAGATTATAAATGCTGATAGTATGCAGATTTATAACGAGTTAAGTATCTTAACTGCTAGACCAACTATAAATGATCAAAAAAAAGTAAATCACCATCTTTATGGGTTTGTAAAAGGTGATGTTAGATTTAACGTTCAAAAATGGTGCGAGGAAGCATCAAAAAAAATTAATTATTTGGTTAATAAAAATATAACACCCATTTTAGTTGGAGGTACAGGTCTTTACATAGAATCTTTAATTAACGGAATAGTTTCAATTCCATCTATTCCAGAAGAAGTAAAAATAGAATCAGATAAAATGATTTTAAAAATTGGTAAAGAAAACTTTTTTAATTTAGTTAAACAGCTTGACAGTGACGCAATGATTAATATCGCGCCTAACGATATTCAAAGAATAAGAAGAATATGGGAAGTAAACTTTTTTACTAAAACAAAATTTAGTGACTGGAAAAAAAGTAAAAATAAAAATTTTATTAATTTAAAAAATTACAAAATATTATTATTTCTTCCAGATAGAAAAGAAAACTATAGAAGAGTTAATCATAGAACGCACTTAATGATGGAAGATGGTGCGATAGAGGAAGTCAAAAATTTGCTTAAATTAAATTATAATAATAGTTTACCAATTATGAAAGCTCACGGAGTTCCTGAAATTCAATCTTATCTTGATAACAAAGTATCAATTGAAGAATGTATTTCTAAAATACAGCAAGTAACAAGAAACTATGTAAAAAGACAACATACTTGGTGGAGATCCTCAAATCTTAATATTTTTGAAAAATTTAATAAATTTCCTGACGAAATTGACTTAAAATCCATTAATTTAGAGCAAAATTGAACTAATTTATTGATTTTATTTTATCCACAGCCTATGAGCTAAAATCAATGAATAATGAAATAACAGGTGCTGAAATTGTCTTAAAAAGCCTAGCTGAACAAGGCGTAGAAGTTGTATTTGGATATCCTGGCGGGGCAGTATTACCCATATACGATACTTTGTTTAAGCAAAATTCAATTAAGCATGTTTTAGTAAGACAAGAAGGTGGCGCCATACATGCAGCTGAGGGTTATGCTAGGTCTACCGGTAAAACTGGAGTAGTTCTTGTTACATCAGGACCTGGTGCAACAAATGTTGTAACTGGATTAACTGATGCAATGATGGATAGCGTACCTATCGTATGTATAACTGGGCAGGTACCACAACACTTAATTGGCAGTGATGCATTTCAAGAATGTGACACCACAGGTATAACGAGACCTTGTACTAAACATAATTACTTAGTTAAGGATGTTAATAAATTATCTTCTGTATTTCATGAGGCATTTACTATTGCTCAAAATGGAAGACCAGGTCCAGTATTAATTGACATACCTAAAGATGTTCAATTTGCTTCAGGAACTTATGAAGAAAAAAATAAAATTATTATTCCCTCTCATAGATTGTTTGAACCAAGTCCTGATTTTGAAAAAAATAAAATTGAAGAAGCAGTAGAATTAATTTCAAAAGCTAAAAAACCAATTTTTTATATCGGTGGTGGATGTATTAATTCTGGTCCAAAAGCTTCAAAATTAGTTAGAGAATTTATAAATATGGTTGGGTCACCAGTAACAATGACATTAATGGGTCTTGGAGTAGTAGGTTCGTCAGATAAAAACTCACTTGGTATGCTCGGAATGCATGGAATGTATGAAGCCAATATGGCTATGCATGAATGTGATGTCATGATTAATATCGGTGCAAGATTTGATGATAGAGTTACAGGAAGACTTGATGCTTTCTCACCTAACTCAAAGAAAATTCATATTGATATTGATGAAAGTAATATCAACAAAACAATAAACGTTGATGTTCCAATAATAGGCGATGTTAAACAAGTTGTCGAAAAAATGATTTTGATTTGGAAAGACAAAAAATATAAAATACATACTGATTCATTAAAATTGTGGTGGGATAAAATAAATAAATGGAAAGAAGTAGATTGTTTAAACTACAATAATGAAGGTAAGCAGATTAAGCCGCAGTATGCGGTTCAAAGACTTTATGAGTTAACAAAAAATACAAAAACATTTATTACAACTGAAGTAGGTCAACATCAAATGTGGGCTGCCCAATTCTATAAATTTGAAGAACCAAATAGATGGCTAACTTCAGGTGGTTTAGGAACTATGGGATATGGTTTTCCTGCTGCTATTGGAGCTCAGGTTGGACATCCTGATGCTTTAGTAGTCGATATAGCAGGAGACGCCTCTATACTAATGAATATTCAAGAAATGAGCACTGCAGTTCAATATAGATTGCCTGTAAAAATATTTATTTTAAACAATGAATACATGGGAATGGTTAGGCAATGGCAGGAGCTTTTACATGGTGGAAGATATTCCGAAAGCTATACTGATAGTTTACCTGATTTTGTTAAGTTGGCTGAAAGTTACAAGGCTGTTGGTTTAAGAGCAAAAACAACTGATGACCTTGATAATGTTATAAATCAAATGATAGAAACAAAAAATACAGTAATTGCAGATATATGGGTAACTAAAGAAGAGAATTGCTTTCCAATGATTCAAAGTGGATCTGCGCATAATGAAATGATGTTAAGTAAAGATCAAAAACAAGACAAAAAATCTGCAGAAAAAGGAAAAATTTTAGTTTAATGAATAAATCTGTTTACGCTTCTCCTGATCAAGTATCAGAGACCAAAAGACATATATTAACTGTATTAGTTGATAATGAACCAGGTGTTTTAGCAAGAGTTATAGGTATGTTTTCTGGAAGAGGATATAATATTGATAGTTTGAACGTAGCTGAAGTAAGTAATGATGAAAATATTTCAAGAATTACTATTGTAACACACGGCACTTCAGAGGTTGTTAGCCAAATTGAAAAACAGTTACTTAGAATTGTTCCTGTTCACAGTGTTACAAATTTGGACCAAGAAGGTAGTTCTGTGGAAGCTGAAGTTGCTCTAATTTATATTTATATTTCTGAAACAAATAAAAAGAAAGTTTATCAGCTTTGTGATTTATACAGAGCTAGAAAAATAGAAAATGAAAATAATACCACAATTTTTGAAATTGCTGGTGCTTCAGAAAGAGTAAATAGATTTATTAAAGAAATTAATGAAATCACAAAAGTAGAAATTGTTCGAAGTGGTCCCGTTGCAATATCTTCAATTAAAAAAAATGAGGAGGAATAATAATGAGAGTATATTACGATAGAGATGCAGATTTAAATTTAATAAAGGATAAAAAAATATCAATTGTAGGATATGGAAGTCAAGGACATGCCCATGCAATGAATTTGAGAGATTCTGGAATAGAAAATGTTTCAATTGCATTAAGAGAAGGTTCAAATTCAAGAAGTAAAGCAGAGCAAGCTAATTTCAAAGTAATGACCCCTGCAGAAGCTGCAAGTTGGGCTGATGTGATTATGATGCTAACCCCTGATGAACTACAATCAGAAATTTACAAAAATGATATAGCTGAAAATATTAAAGAAGGGACAACTATTGCATTTGCTCACGGATTAAATATTCATTTTGATTTAATCAAACCTAGAGAAGGTATAGATGTAATAATGGTTGCACCTAAAGGTCCTGGTCACACAGTAAGAGCTGAATATGTAAGGGGTGCTGGAGTGCCTTGTTTAGTTGCTGTAGACAAAAATCCGTCAGGTAATGCACTTGAAATAGGAATTGCATATGCAGCAGCAATAGGTGGAGGACGTGCTGGAATAATTGAAACAACTTTTAAAGAAGAATGTGAAACGGATCTTTTTGGAGAGCAATCTGTTTTATGTGGAGGCTTAACACATTTAATTTTAGCTGGTTATGAAACTCTTGTTGAAGCAGGATATGCACCTGAAATGGCATATTTTGAATGTCTTCATGAAGTCAAACTAATTGTTGATCTTTTATATGAAGGCGGAATGGCAAATATGAGATATTCAATTTCAAACACGGCTGAGTATGGAGATTATTCAAGAGGTCCAAGACTCATTACTGATGAGACAAAAAAAGAAATGAAAAAAATTCTTTCAGAAATACAATCTGGTCAATTTGCTAAAGAATGGATGCAAGAGCATCAGAGTGGTCAAACTAAGTTTAAAGTAATGAGAAAAGAACAAGCTGAACATCCGATTGAAGCAGTTGGAGAGAAGTTGCGAACTTTAATGCCATGGATTGCTGAAGGAAAAATGGTTGATAAATCGAAAAACTAGATGAAAGTTTAATAAAATTTTGATTAGTGTATAATTAAAAAAATGACTGAAAAAATTTATATTTTTGATACAACTCTTCGTGATGGAGAGCAATCTCCAGGTGCATCAATGAATTTAGATGAAAAACTTCAAATCGCTGAAGTTCTTGATTCAATGAAAGTTGATATTATTGAAGCAGGTTTTCCGATCGCTTCTAATGGTGATTTTGAAGCAGTTTCTGAAGTTAGCAAGCGGGTTAAAAACTCAACCATTGCTGGTTTAGCAAGAGCAAGCTTTAAAGATATCGATCGTGCGTGGGAAGCAGTGCAACATGCAAAATCTCCAAGAATTCATACTTTTATCGCAACAAGTCCTTTACATATGAAATATAAATTAAAGAAAACTGAAGAAGAAGTTTTAGAAGCTATTCAAAAGACTGTTTCTCACGCAAGAAATCTTTGTAATAATATTGAGTGGAGTTGTGAAGATGGTGGAAGATCAGAGTTAGAATTTTTATATCAATGCATAGAGCTTGCCATTAACTCTGGTGCTTCAACTATTAATATCCCTGATACTGTTGGTTATACATTACCAGAAGAGTTTGGTAAAATTTTTAAAAATGTGAAAAATAATGTTCCAAATATTGATAAAGCAATTCTTTCAACACACACACATAATGATTTAGGCTTAGCAACAGCAAATAATGTTGCTGCTATTAAAGAAGGCGCAAGACAGGTTGAGTGTACAATTAATGGAATGGGCGAAAGAGCCGGAAATTCATCATTAGAAGAAATAGTTATGACTTTAAAAGTAAAAAAAGATCTGATGCCTTTTCATACAGATATTAAAACAGAGTCAATTATGAAAGCTTCTAGATTAGTATCATCAATAACCGGTTTTCCAGTTCAACCAAATAAAGCGATAGTAGGTGCAAATGCTTTTGCGCATGAAGCAGGAATACATCAAGATGGCATGCTCAAACATTCGGGAACGTATGAAATTATGACGCCTGAATCAATAGGACTTAATAAATCTTCACTAGTTCTTGGAAAACATTCAGGCAAACATGCTTTTTCAGAAAAGTTAAAAGAACTAGGTTATGAAGTAGGGGATAATGCTTTAATGGAATTATTTGGAAGATTTAAAGATTTAGCTGATAAGAAAAAAGAAATATTTGAAGAAGATTTAATTGCATTAGCAGAAGATAGAACTTCGTCATACGATGAACACATTAAATTTGTATCATTAGAAGTAAATGCTGGATCTGTTGAAAAAGCAGAAGCTAAATTAAAGATAGAAATTAACGAGAAAGTGGAAAATACTAAAATTAATGGTAATGGTCCTGTTGATGCTACATTTAATGCAATAAAAAAACTTACTAATACCGAATTTAAACTTAAACTTTACCAAGTAAATGCAATTACGGCTGGGACTGATGCGCAAGGAGAGGTAACGGTCAGACTTGAAGATGATAATCTATCATCACAAGCAAAAGGAAGTGATCCTGACATAATTGTTGCATCTGCAAAAGCTTATATCAATGCATTAAACAGATTGATCTTTAAAAAAACTAAATCTATTAAAGAGAATGCAGCAAGTTTAAAAATTGAAGGGGTTTAACCAATGGTAATTGATCGTTTTTTCAGTTTATTTTCTAAAGATATGGCTATTGATTTGGGAACCGCAAATACTCTAGTATATGTAAAAGGTGAAGGTGTAATTCTCAATGAGCCTTCAGTTGTAGCAACAATTGAAAATGATGGAAGAACTCAAGTTTTAGCTGTTGGAAATGAAGCTAAACAAATGCTTGGAAGAACACCAGGAAAAATTAAAGCCATACGTCCTATGAAAGACGGTGTCATTGCTGATTTTGATGTTGCAGAACAGATGATAAAAAGTTTTATTAAAAAAGTTCACAAAGGTAGATCTCTATCAAATCCTCAGATAGTCATATGTGTTCCTTCAGGTGCAACAAATGTTGAAAGAAGAGCAATTAGAGAGTCAGCTGACGCAGCTGGTGCTAGAAGAGTGTATTTAATAGAGGAGCCAGTTGCGGCAGCAATTGGAGCAGGCTTACCAGTTGCTGAACCAACAGGTTCGATGGTTGTAGATATTGGTGGAGGAACATCAGAGGTAGCGGTTCTTTCCCTTGGAGGTGTTGTCAACTCTACATCTGTGAAAGCAGCAGGAGATAGATTTGACGAAGCAATAATGGAATACATGAGAACAACCCATAAATTAGCAATTGGAGAAACCACTGCTGAAAGAATGAAAAAAGATATTGGTTCTGCTAGCCCACCAGATGACGGAGATGGTAGAACTATGAGTGTTAAAGGTAGAGATTTAATTACAGGCCTGCCGAAAGAAATAACTATTTCACAAAGACAAATTGCAGAAGCTCTTGCTGAACCAGTTGCTCAAATAATTGATACAATTAAAAGAGCATTAGAACAAACGCCAGCAGAATTATCTGCTGATATTGTTGAAAGAGGTATAATGTTAACTGGAGGAGGATCTCTTTTACATAATCTTGATAAAGTATTAAGAAGATCGACAAGTCTACCAGTTTCAATTGCAGAGGATCCACTCTTGTGTGTTGTTATGGGCACTGGTCAAGCACTAGAGGAAAAATCTCGATTAAGTGACGTATTTGCCACTGATTAATAATTATAATGGCACCAAAGTTCCAAATAAAGGTTTTTCAATTATCAAGATTTATAAAAAACTTTACAATTATTTCTGTAGTCACACTTTCATTTCTTTTAGTCTTTTTTTCAAAAACTGATTATTATCTTATTTATGGGATTAAAAATATATCGAATTCTGTAGTTGTTCCAGTTACAAGATTTATCTCAGCACCTGTAAATGCCTTTTCAAATTTTGTTGATGAATATAATCAATTTAGAAGTTTAAAATTTGAAAACAAAATTCTTCAAGAAGAAATAACACGGTTAAAAAAATGGCAAACATTAGCAATACAAAATTCAAGAGAGAATAAAGTTTTAAAAAAATTGTTAAATGCAACTGATAACAATTTAATTTTAATCAAAACTGCATCTCTTATTAATAGAAATGATACTATTTATAGTAAGCTAATAAACTTGAATGCCGGTTATGAAGATAAAATTAAGAAAAATATGTCAGCCATCAATGAAAGAGGATTAGTCGGTAAGGTAATTGATACAACTGCTAAAAATTCAAGAGTAATACTTTTAATTGATCCAAATTTATCTATTTCAGTAAAATCTATATCGGATGGTATTTTTTCGTTACTAACTGGCAATGGAGATGGCAAATATCTAGTAAGTTCTTTTGTTAAAGAAAATAAAATGCCAAGATTAGGAGACATTGTAGTGACAAGTGGCACAGCGCAAATTTTCCCTGTAGATTTATTAGTTGGTAAAGTAGCTAAAGTTGAAAAAAATAGATTTTTTGTTCTACCATTTGTTGATTTTGAAAATATTGATTATCTTCAAATAGTTACTTCAAAATAATGGAGTTTTCCAAATTACTTAACTCCTCTATAAAACTAAATATTATTTTAATTATAAGTTTTTCAATTTCTGTAAATTCTTTTATTTTATTCCCAAATATTAATAATGCATTTTATGTACTTTTCCACTTAACTTTTATCTATCTGATTTTTTACCACTATCATTATTATCTTTATGTTGTTGCTATGGTATATGGAATTTTATTTGATTTATTATTATTAAATTTTATTGGAGCGCATTTAATAACTTTTTTATCCCTTTTAATCTTTTTTGTTTTACTTAAAAGATATTTAATTAGATTATCTTCTTATCAAATAATTTTTATTTATTTTATAACTTTAATAGTTTTACTTTTATTTGAACAATTTTTAGCAAATCTCATAAATGACTATAAATTTAATGTATTTTTAATTTTCAATTTCTTTTTAATTTCTTTGATTATTTTTATTCCTACTGTACTTTTATTTAATAAATTAGATAAGTGATATGTTCTATTCAGATGATAAAAAACAATATTCAGTACTTAATAGAAGAACGTTTTTTTTATATTTATTAAAGATATCATTTTTTGGAATTGTAGGATGGAGACTATATGATATTCAAATCAAAAATTCTGAAAAATATAAGACTCTTTCTAAAAATAATCAAATAGATGTGGAAATTATATACCCTCTTAGAGGAAAAATTTATGATATTAATAATAAGATTTTAGCATCTAATACTAAAGTATTTGATGTATACATAATTCCTGAAAATACCAATAATATAAATAAATCTCTTAACGAATTAAATCAAATCATAAAAATAAATTTTAGTGATAGAAGAAAAATAATAGAATTATCTAAAAAAGTTAAAAAATTTGAAAAAATAAAAGTATTAGAAAACATTAATTGGTCTGAACTTGAAAAAATTGAATCAAATAAACTTAATATTGAGGGAATATTTATTTCTCAAGATTATATGAGAATTTACCAGCATAATAACACTGTTTCACATTTAATTGGTTATACAAATAAACCTAATCGAGAAGAAGTAGAATTACCCTTTATTGCAAATATGCCTAATTTAGAAATAGGAAAAGATGGTATTGAAAAAAGTTTTAATCCTAATCTCATTGGTAAATCAGGACAAAGAGAGATTGAAGTAAACTCTTACGGGAGAGTAATACGTGAAATATCTAGGCAAGATAGTCAAAAGGGGAATGATATTTATATTACTATAGATCTAAGAATTCAAAAATACGCTTTAAATTTATTAAAAGAACATAAGGCAGGATCAGCAGTACTAATGGATATTAATAATGGAAACATATTATGT
>CACGRD010000024.1 GCA_902575375.1 uncultured Alphaproteobacteria bacterium | reverse complement strand
ACTTCTGTAATATTTTCAATTACTCTATAAATTTCTGCAGTACCTATTCTTACTCCTCCAGAATTTAGAGTTGCATCTGATCGACCATAAATAACATAACCGTCATTTATGGTTTTTTCAATATAATCTCCGTGATACCAAATGTTTTCATATTTACTAAAATAAGAGTTAAAATATTTTTTATTATCATGATCGTTCCAAAAATATAATGGCATTGATGGAAAAGATGACTTACATACAAGTTCTCCTTTTTGATTTTCAATTGAATTTCCTTTTTCATCAAATACATCAACATCCATTCCAAGAGCTTTACATTGAATTTCTCCACTATAGACATCCATTAATGGATTGCCGGTAACAAAACACGAAACCAAATCAGTGCCACCACTTATAGATTCAAGATGAATATTTGATTTTATGTTTTCATAAACATATTCAAATGATTCATTAACCAGAGGAGATCCTGTTGAAGCTAATGTATTTAAACTATTTAATTTAAAACTTTCCTTAATTTTAATTTTATTATTTTTTAAATTATCTAAAAATTTTGCACCAGTGCCAAAAAAATTAATACCTTCTTCTTCTATTATTTCAAAAAGATGTGCCTGATTAGGAATAAAAGGCGATCCATCATATAAAATTATTGTTGCTTTTGAAGCCAAAGCAGAAACTAACCAATTCCACATCATCCACCCGCAAGTAGTAAAATAAAATACTCTATCCTTTTCATTAATATCACAATGCAGTACATGTTCCTTTTTGTGCTGTATTAGCGCTCCGCCAGAACTGTGAACAATACATTTCGGTACTCCAGTAGTGCCACTTGAATAAAGAATATAAAGTGGGTGATTAAAATTAAACCTTTCAAATTTACTGTACTCAATTTCTTGTTGTAAAATATTGTACAAATTATCATATTCAAAATCTAGTTGATAATCTGTTTGATTTAATTCATATGGTATTAAAATAATTTTTTCAATACTTGGGATATTATAAATTACTTCTTTTATAATTTTTGTCGTATTCACTTTTTTCTTGTTATAAAAATAATAATCTGAAAATAATAATACTTTTGGTTCAATTTGTTTAAATCTATCTATAATTGCTTTTTTTCCAAAATCTGATGAACATGATGACCAAATAGCACCTAATTGTGCTGTAGATAGAAATGAAATTACAGTTTCAGGTATATTGGGAAGTATAGCCGCTATTCTATCATTTTTTTCAATGTTATTATTCTTTAAATAATTTGCAAATTTAAAAACTGCACTTCTAAGTTCTCTCCAAGAGTAATTTCTTTTAATTTTATTTTCAGAATGAAATATTATCGAATCATCATCATCTTCTCTTTTTAAGCAATTTTCTGCATAATTTATTCTACATTCATCAAAAAATTTATTTTTAGTAAATTCTGGTGCTGATTTAAAAATTTTACCTTTTTTTTCACCAACAAAATTTGTGAAATCCCATACATTAGTCCAAAATTCATTTTTATGTTTTATGCTCCAATTATGCAAGTCAGCATAATTTTTTATATTTAAACTTTTATCTATTTGATTAATAAACTTGTGGAGGTTTGTTGTTTTATTATTTGGAGACCACAACTTTATGTTGTGCATAACAATTTAATTCTTTTTTTTGTCTTCTTTAAGAGATCTAACTCTGACAATAACATCAATATTATGCAATGAGAGACAAGCAGGAATAGAAGGTATATCAAGATTAATATTTTTTGTAGGTATATCATGTATTTTACCTTCATCTTCAATGTATAGATGATAATGAGATTTATTATTATTGCAATAGAGTGATTTGTTTTGATCAACAACTATTTCTCTGACTAATCCTAATGAGGTGAATTGTTTTAAGGTGTTATAAATTGTACCCATAGAAATTTTTCTATCTTCTTTTTTTACTTCATCAAAAAGATTTTCAGCAGATATATGCCTGTCACCTTTTTCGAAAATTAATTTAGCTAAAATTCTTCTTTGTTTTGTTGGTCTTATACCACTTTCCTCTATTTTTTTCAGTGCGCGGCTGTAAGGACTTAGAGGATCAATTACTTTGTTTTCTATTCTCATAATATTATAATAAGTAATGAATTACATTTTTTCTGCAATTTTTCTATATTTTTTTTTAGGTTTTCTCTTGTATATCTTTCAAAGACGCATTGTTTTTAATAAATCAGGACATCCAGGCTCACCAAAGGATTATAACTTGGATAATACAGAAGAAGTTTATATTAAAACTGAGGATAACTTAAAGCTGTTATCATGGTATCATAAAGGGAATAATTCACTCCCTTTAATAGTTTATTTTCATGGTAATTCTTTTCATATCGGAGATAGGGCCTACAGAATCCAGAGGTATATTGAAAAGAATTGGAGCGTACTTTTAGTTTCCTGGAGAGGTTTTGGAGGTAATAAGGGAAATCCAACAGAAAAAAATTTATATAAGGATGCAGAAGCAGTATTAAAATGGATTAAAAATAATACTGAATTTAAATTCAAAGAATTGGTAATTTATGGAGAATCACTAGGATCTGGTGCTGCAGTAGAAATGGGTACAAAGTACGAATTTTTATCTATTGTTTTAGAAGCGCCATTTACATCTATCAATGATATTGCAAAAAAAAGATATAAAATATTTCCAACAAAATATTTAGTTAAAGATAAATTCGATAACTTCAGTAAAATTGATAAGATAACTTCGCCATTACTTATTATTAGTGGAAAAAAGGATGAAATTGTACCACATGAACACAGTATTAAGCTTTATGATAAAGCAAAAGTAATAAAAAAGAGTGTTTTTATTGACGAAGCAATACACAATAATCTATATGATTTCGGGATTGAAAAAGACGTAATTGGTTTTAATTTAAAACTATGGAAATAGATCTAACAACATCATATGTAGGCATTTTAAGCCTTATTGTATTTGTTCTTGCATATGCTGTTGTAATGGCTGAAGAATTTAGCCATCTAAGAAAATCTAAACCAGTTATTATTTCAGCTGCTGTAATTTGGGGTATTATAGCTTTCCATTTTTCTTCTGATAAGCAATATGCCAAAGAAATTGAGTATGCTTTAGAGCATAATATCTTAGAATTTGCAGAACTTTTCCTATTTCTTCTCGTTGCTATGACTTACATCAATGCTTTAGAAGAAAGAAAAGTTTTTGATGTAGTCAGATACCAATTAACCTCAAGGGGATTTAGCTTTAGACAATTATTTATATTCACAGGTATAATTACTTTTTTCTTATCTCCTATAGCTGATAACTTAACAACTGCACTAGTCATGTGCTCTGTAGTAATGGCCTGTGGTAAAGGTAATACAAAATTTATATCGATTGGTTGTATTAATATAGTTGTTGCAGCAAATGCAGGTGGTGCTTTTAGTCCATTTGGAGATATAACTACCTTAATGGTGTGGCAGGCTGGCATTGTCGAATTTTTTACATTTTTTAAAATATTTTTTCCTTCTGTGGTTAATTACATAATTCCTGCAGCAGTTATGTATTTCTTTATTCCAAATGAAAAACCTCAAATTAGTTCTGATAGAGAATATATGAAAAGAGGCGGACGAGTAATTATCTTTTTAGGTTTGCTTACAATTTTTAGTGCTGTAAACTTCCATAATATTCTTCACTTGCCTCCAATGCTTGGTATGATGTTTGGTCTTGGTCTTCTTGGGTTATATTCTTTTTATTTACAAATTACACATGATCCATCTATCGAAGACGAAAAATTTGATTTCTTTAGAAAAGTTTCAAGAGCTGAATGGGACACCTTGTTATTCTTCTTTGGAGTTATCCTAAGTGTAGGTGGTTTAGGATTTATAGGTTACCTAACTGTTGTTTCAGAATTCTTATATATTGGTCTCGGTCCAACAATGGCAAATTCTATAGTAGGTGTTCTTTCAGCTATCGTAGATAATATACCAGTGATGTTTGCTGTAATTACTATGAGACCGGAAATGTCCATTGATCAGTGGTTACTAGTTACATTAACAACAGGAGTGGGCGGTAGCCTATTGTCAATTGGTTCAGCTGCAGGTGTAGCACTTATGGGACAAGCGAGAGGATATTACACTTTTTTTGGACATTTAAAATGGACTCCAGTTATATTTATTGGTTATGTAGCAAGTATTTATCTTCACGTTTTAATGGCTGACTTGCCTTGGTAATTTAAATTATCAATTAATAAAAAAATAATCATACTTAGTATTAAAATTATACCAGCAACAAAAGAAGCTTCGCTAAATTTATAGACACTAATTAATTTATACAAGTAAGATGGCAAGGTATCAAAGTTTTGATCTTTAAAAAATGATATTATAGTAAAATCACCAAAAGTAATAACTGTCGAAAATGCAAAAACAAAAATTATATTTTTTTTAATCATTGGTAGCAAAATAATAAAATAATTTCTTATGCTTATTCGGAAAGTTTGTTGAAAATTTTCAAAATTTAAAAAAATATTTTTCAGGTTATTAAAAAGTATTAATATAGAAAAAGGTAATAAGAATAGACAATTTATCAAAACTATCACAAAATATTTAAAAAATTGCACATATCTTAATTCACCTAATATAATAAAATAACCAAGACTAAATATAATTGGAGAAATAATTATTATTGAAGAGCTTATTAAAAAAATTGATTGCTGAAAAATCATATTTTTATAATTTATTACGAGTATAGATGAAATTATAAATCCAGATATACTAACAATTATTCCTGTAGTAACTGAAATAATAAGAGAGTTAAAAAAAGATCCTAAAAATTTTTCATTAATTAAAGATAAATAAATACCATTATTTATAAAATGATAAATTACAGAAATTATTGGAGAAAAAAGAAATATAGAAAAAAATACAATTATTAAAAAATCTATAATTTTTATAGCTTTGTAGTTTTTATGAGGATGAATTAAATTAATTTGATCTATTTCAAAAAAATTTGAACCTTTTAATTTGTAAAAACCAATAAATAAAAAAAATAAACAGATTAAAATTTGTAAAAAACTGAGTAAAATAGCTTTATTAAAATTTAATTCAAAAAGTGCATATTGATAAATTGCCACTTCAATTGTAGAATACATAGGTCCACCACCTAATGCCATTACTATTGCAAAACTTAAAAAACAAAGAGAGAATATTATAGAGAACACAGTAAAAAAATTTTGTCTTATATAAGGCATCTCTAATTTTAGAAGATTGCCAAAAAAAGTAATGTTTAGAGAGCTAGATATTTCATAATATTTTAGAGGAATACTATTTAAGGATTGAAAAAATAATCGGGTCGCAAATGGTGTATTTAGAAGTATATGGGCAATTAAAATTGCTTTTATTCCAAAAATTGTCTCTATCGAAAAATTCTCGTACAAATTAAAATATGAGTTATAAAAACCATTATTTCCAAAGAGTTTAATTACGGCAAACACTATTAAGATTGTCGGTATTACAAAGCAAAAACCACAAAGAGAAATGATAAATTTAATAATTTTTAAATTCTTATGTCTATTTAATGCTAATGCGAATGGAATAGCTAAAAAACAACTTAATAGTGCTGAAAGAAAAGCTTGATATAATGAGAAATAAATTAGACGATGTGTATAAGAATTTTGAAAAAAATTATAAATTACGTCTAAATCAAAGTTAATTTTTGAAAAAATACCTATGAAAGGTAATAGGATTATAAATCCAAAAAAAAATAATACTGAATAATTATATTTATAATACAATTTATTTACGAAGCATTAAGCCACTCATCAATCCATTTTTCTTTATTCTTATTAATTTCTTTTGGATCCATTTGAATAAAGTTAGGAACATCTAGTTTATCAAACGCCTCAGGTAAATCTTTTATATTTGTAATTGGATACATAATATTTGTTGATGGTATTACTGATTGAAATTCTTCTGATAACATAAATTTAAGAAATTTATTTGCCAAACCTTTATTTTGTGAATTATTTAAAATGCCTCCAAATTCAATTGTTATATAATTTCCCTCTTCAAAAGTTGTAGCAAGAATATCATACCTTTCTTCAAACATTATATGTGCAGCTGGAGATGTAGTATAACTTAATACCATGTCAGCTTCTCCTGCCATAAAAAAATTATAATATGCATCTGTCCATCCTTTGGTAACTGAAATAATTTTTTTATTTAATTTTTTCCATTCATCTCCAGCTTTATCACCATATAATGCTTTCATCCAAGTTAATAATCCTAAACCAGGGGTAGATGTTCTCGGGTCTTGAATTACAATTCTAGCATTAGTAGAATTAATTAACTCATCCATGGATTTTGGAGGTGTTGCTAAATTTGCTTCATTATACACAAAAGAAAAGTATCCATAATTATATGGAACAAATTTATTACTTTCCCATTTTAATGGTAAATTAATTAAGTTGTTTATGTCATTGATATTATGAGTTGTAAAAAGCCCAGATTGTTCGGCTAAATCAAATAAATTCATATCAAGACCTAAAACTATATCTGCTTTTGAAGTATCACCTTCTAAAATAACTTTATTCAATAATGTTGCGGCACTGTCTACAGCAACAAATTCTACATCTGCATTATGTTTTTCTTCAAATATTTTTTCGATTATGGGTCCTGGACCCCACTCTGAAACAAAAGAATCGTAAGTATAAATAGTTAGTTTCTCAGCATAGATTGAGAAAGAGATAAATAAGGTAGTAAAAAAAATTAGTATGCTTTTCATTTTTCCTCCGCTGGCATTATCCAGATCAGGTTAAAAGGGTATAAATCTCAGCATTTAAGCACCCCTATTTCTATTATAATAAATATTATTTTAGAAAACAAACATAAAAGATTGTTTTTAGGTTATTTATGAATATAACAAATTTTTTTCGGGGAGTAGCGCAGCCTGGTAGCGCACCTGGTTTGGGACCAGGGGGTCGAAGGTTCGAATCCTTTCTCCCCGACCATTAATTCATTTTCTTCTTTAAATTTATCATATTTGCTTTAGTAAAAATTTAATGGATTTGAAACTTATATATGGCAACATGAGAGCTCTCTGTGAAGCTCCCCAGATGATGCTTCATTATGCAAATATTCCCTATGAATACAAAATGGTATGGGATCATTATGGCAGTAGCTGGTCCGAAGTTAAAAAAGATATTATTTTTAATAGATTACCTATCTTGATAACAGATGAAGATAAATATATTTGGCAAAGCAATACAATAATTCGATATCTCTCTAATTTAACTAATACAAAACCTTCCGATGAATTTCAATTGGCATACTGTGATGCTGTCTTTGAATCAACCCATGAAATGTTTTTTCCTTTGAATCCGACTATAAATATGACTTTTGGTGAAAAATATAATTCTAATAAAAAAAAACTTTTAGAAGATATTTTGCCAAACTCCTTAAATAATTTTGAAAAACTTTTACAAAGTAGTTCTGGTAATTTTTTTATAGGCAATGATCCTTATTACTGTGATTTTAATGCCTATCATCATTTTTCAATGTGCTTAATATTAGATAAAAATATTTTCTCAAATTTTCCAAATCTAAAAAAATTTATTAATAATTTTGAAAAACTTAATAATATTAAAAATTATTTAGATAGTAGACCAGAGTTAGTTGATCTAGGAGAGTCACCTCACTTTCTTATTGATGGAAAAAAAATCCCTACTGGTTTAAACCCAAATAAAAAGTATTAATTTATTTAGATTTCTGATGTTTAATTTTATTCTTTTGATATATTAAGATGTCTGTTAAAATTTGTTTACTTATTAGATAACATACCTATTTAAAAATACATATATCCAAATGTTAAAATCTACAGTTAATCAATTTGCAAATTCCCTAGGTTTAAATAAAGATGAATATATTCCAAAAGGAAAAGCTTCCTTTACTCTTTTTAAAATTGAAATTCTATCTGGATTAACCGTTGCAATTGCACTTGTTCCAGAAGCAATTGCATTCGCATTTGTAGCAGGTGTAACTCCACTTTCAGGATTATATGCTGCTTTTATTGTAGGATTAGTAACTGCAATTTTTGGCGGAAGACCAGGAATGATTTCAGGAGCAACAGGAGCATTAGCAGTAGTTATGGTGTCATTAGTATCGGAACATGGAGTCCAATACTTATTTGCAACTGTAATCCTTATGGGAATTTTACAATTTCTTGCAGGAATTTTTAAATTAGGAAAATTTATGCGTATGGTCCCACAACCTGTAATGCTAGGTTTTGTAAATGGTTTAGCTATCGTAATTGGTTTATCTCAATTGCATCAATTTCAAATATATAACTTTGATGGAACTTTTACATGGATGTCTGGGGAAGTACTTACATATTCTTTAGTATTAGTTTTCTTAACAATGTTAATCATATGGTACTTACCAAGGGTTACCAAATTCATACCATCTACATTGGCTGCAATTCTTCTAGTTACTTTTCTAGTTTTACTTTTAGATTTACCTGTCCCAAGAGTAGGTGATTTGGCAAGCGTAGCGGGAGGACTTCCAAATTTTTCCATTCCAACAGTTCCACTTAATTTAGATACTTTTTTCATTATCTTTCCCTATGCAATTATTTTGGCTGCTATTGGATTAATTGAAAGCTTGTTAACTCTTAATCTTGTAGGAGAAATTACCAACAAAAAAGGTGGAACTAGACAAGAATGTTTAGCTCAAGGTGTCGCTAATGGTATCACTGGCTTTTTTGGAGGTATGGGTGGTTGTGCTATGATTGGACAGTCAATGATAAATGTAAAATCTGGAGGCAGAACAAGAATTGCTGGCATATCTGCAGCAATTTTTTTACTAATTTTTATTCTTTATACTTCAAATTTAATTGAACTTATTCCTATAGCATCATTAGTAGGGGTTATGTTTATGGTCGTAATTGGAACATTTGCTTGGAATTCACTAAAATTATTATTTGTTGTCCCTCGATCGGATGCATTGGTAATTGTTTTAGTTACTTTAATAACTGTATTAGAAGATTTAGCTGTTGCTGTAGTTGCTGGAGTTATTATTAATGCATTAGTATTTGCTTGGAAATCTGCTTCAAGAATTAGAGCAATTGAGAGACAATCAAGAACAGAAAAAGGCGCTAAGGTATATGAAATTGAAGGACCTCTTTTTTTTAGTTCCACTAATAGTTTTTTAGAAATTTTTAAACCTTCCGAAGATCCTAATTTAGTAATAATAGATTTTGCAAATTCAAAAGTTATTGATCAATCTGCTTTAAAAGCAATTGAAGATATTGCAGAAAGATATTCCAAATTAGGCAAACAAGTAAAGTTAAGACATCTTACGAAGGACTGCCACAGCCTATTAAGAAAAACAGGCCAATTGATAGTTGATAGCGATGATGATCCTGATTATGGAATAGCTGTTGACTACGGCGTTAAATTAGGAATTTTTGGTAAATAACTAAAACTCTAATGATCCTTCAACAGAATACTGTAAAATATTTACAATCTCATCAACGTTTTTTGTAACAGCAAGCGCTGCTGCATCTACTTCTTTTAAAGCATGTTGATGTTCATCACTATGCATGATTATGAGAGATTTATTCAAGGCTGACGCATATCCTGCATCAAAAGCAGCATTCCATTGTTTATATTTCTCACCAAAACGCACTATAACTATATCTGCTTTTTCAATCGAATTTCTAGTTCGTATAGCATTTATTTTGGCTCCTTTGTTATCGTGCCAAAATTTTTTTTCTTCATCACCAAGTATTTTTACACCAACATCATCTGATAATTCATGATCGGTAGTCGGGCTTAAAAATTCTATTTCTAAATTTTTTGATTTACATTTATCTATAATCTCATCTCGCCAATTAGTATGAATTTCACCAGATAAATAAACTTTTAATTTCATTTTTTAAATTAACCTAAGTATGCCGCAGTTAAAACTGGAAAACTTGTAAATCCAAAATTACCTACTTTTTCAGATTTATTTAATTGTTTTTTCCAATCATCTACTTTGTCTTCTGAAACACCTTGGCTTAAAGCAAATTTACTTAACATAGTTTCATAAAAAATTGCTGGTGAATTATTATCTCTATTTGTAATTAAATAAGATAAATTTTGAGAACTTATATTTTTATATCCAAGTTTTTTTAATTTACCATTTAAATCAAGTGGAAGCATTTGGTGAAAACAATGCGCTCTAAATGCTTCATGAATGAGATCATTAATTTCTTTTTCTGGTCCATAAAATCTAAAATAGTCCCAAAGAATTGAGACATTAACAAATTTAGAATTAGTTTTAGAAATTCTTTTTATTTCTTTTAAAGATGTATCTATATCTTCGATATATTCTAATGTTTGTGTAGCTGTAATTTTATCACATGACGCATCATCTATATTGATATTATCAGCAGTCGTACAAATAAGTTCCACATTATTTTGATCTTTACATTTATTGCCTGCAACATCTAATTGATCTTGACTTGGATCAATTCCTATTACTTTGCCTTGCTCTCCAACAGATAATGAAATTTCTTCGACTAAATGACCACCACCACATCCAATATCAATAACAGTTTCATTAGTCTCTAAATTTAAGGCATTTGTAATAGCTAATCTTCGTGAAACTCCAGCATAACCATTCGCTATTTTTTGTTGAATAATACTAGTTTCATTATCAAATTTCATTTTCTTATTTTTCTTATATATTTTTTTGTTATATAAAAAATAC
>CACGRD010000023.1 GCA_902575375.1 uncultured Alphaproteobacteria bacterium | reverse complement strand
TACGCTTTCAGGATTATAAATTAGATTATATAATTTTTTTTGCAAAAATAATTTTAAGTAATACATAATTTTAGATTTCATATTTCTTCCTATAACCATAGGTATTCTTAAAAGTAAAAAGTCAAAATTTTTTAATTCATTAATTATCAAGTTTTCTTCATATAATTTGTTTTCCGCATACTTTGAAATTGGTGATGTACTTTTGACGTTATTTATATCATTGATTTTTAATCCTTCGTATACTGATATTGAACTAAAATAAATAAATTTATCAAATTTCATTAATTTGAAAAACGGTATCAATTTATACAATATAGAATTATTTTGATCTAATTGTTTTCTTTTTATAAAATCTTGGGCAATCATATAATAGATAATATCAAAATTTATTTTTGATATTTTATCAAAATCAGTGTCTAATTTTTTAATATCAATAAAATTTTCAATATTGATTTTATTATCAACTTTTCTAGATAAAAAAAATAAATTGTCTTTTTTTTTTTTATGAAAACTAAATATCGAAGAGGCTAAAAAACTGTTGGCACCAACTATTAAAATATTCATTTCTTATGTTTAAAGTTATTTAAATCTTTAATCATATCAAGAATTCCCAATCCTAAATCAATATGTGTTTTTGGAAAAATTTTTTCTGAAATTTCTTCTTTATAATTGTAAGGTGTGATTTTATAATGATCTGAATTAGTTTTTTTATAAATTATATTTAATTTTTGATTAGCTATTTCTAAAATAAGATTTATTAGATCTGATACTTTCAATTTATCTAGGCCGGTAATTATGTAAGATTTGTTTAGATTTTTGATTGGGGATAATACAAAATCTGAACATACTTTTGCAACATCTTTTACATGTATAAATTCCCTTAATTCATTACCACTAACATTTAGTCTTAAATTTTTTGAATTATTATTAACTATATTTCTAATATATCTATAAATTGAGTTATTTTCATCAGATCTAGGTCCATAAACTGTACCAAATCTAAAGATTACATAATTAATTTTGTGCGAAGATGCATATTCATATATTAATTTCTCACATGTTTCTTTGGAAATTCTATATATTGAACCATATTTAGAGTAAATATAAACTGTACTTCCAAAAAAAATTTTTGGTTTTTTGCTCATATTAGAAATAATATTTAATAAATTGTTTGTTCCAATAATATTATTAAGAAGACATTCATTAGAATTTTTTTTTGAATATTCTATATCAACAATACCGCCAAAATGATAAACGATATCAATTCCATTAAGAGATTTTTTTAGTTCGTTAATTTTTAATAAATCTCCTTTAATGAATTTTTGTTTATTTTTGATATAAATAGATTTTTTTAAATCAAAAATTGTAACATTATTACCATTTTCTGATAACTTATCTGCTACATGACTTCCGATAAATCCAGATCCGCCTATTACTAAAACATTTTTTTTCATTATTATTATAACCTATTTTTTAAATTTATATTAATAGTTATAAAGAAAAATTTATTAAAAAAAATATTTTTTATATTCATTACCAAATAAACCAAAATTTTAAAAAAGTTTTTGATTTTTTTATTGATCAAAAATATTAATATTTCTTTTTTTAGCAATATTAAGACTTTAATTTTTTTTGGTAAATATTTTGATTTTTCATGTTCTGTAATTAAATTAATTAATTCCATTTTTCTATTTTTATCAATAGTTGAAAGTTTTAGTTTAGATATTTGATTTTTATGAATTCTTATTTTAGTTAGTCGATTGTCTATCAATTTTACTTTATTATTGTTAAATAATTTAATCCATAAATCAATATCCTGCCAATAATAATAATTTTGATTATATCCTTTTTCTTTTAATATTATTTTTTTTTTAATCATTATTGATGGGTGAGCTATAGGATTACTAAGTAATAATAAATAAAAGTTTGATTTATTTGGTTTAAAAAAATTACTCTTCCCTATTATTTTACTTTTAGAATTTATATAATGAACCTGAGTTGACAATAAATCTATATTTTCTTTTTCCATTAAGTTTATTTGCTTTAACAATCGATCAGGCATTGCTAAATCATCTGAATCAATTCTAGCAATATAATCACCTTTACAAAATTTTAACCCATAGTTAAGAGCGAAGGTCTGTCCATAATTTTTATCTAATATTTTTATTTTTATTCTAGTATCTTTAAAATTTTTAATTAAATTTACAGTTTCATCAACTGAATTATTATCAACTATAATAACTTCAAAATTCTTATAATTTTGTAATAGGATACTTTTAACTGTTTCTTCAATATAAAGTTGTGAATTAAAGGTCGTAATTAATACGCTTATTTTTATTTTTTTCATCTATTTCTTTATAATATTTTATTGTTTTTTTAATTCCAACTTTTATTGAAATTTTTGGAGACCATTTTAGTATCTTTAATGCCTTTTTGTTACTGGATTTAACAGAATTTGCTAATTCATAGTATCTGTCATGTTTGTTAAAAAAAATATTTAAGTTTTTAATATCTTTTTTAATTATATTAATAATATTAAATATACTAAAGGATTTTCCATAACAAATATTAATTATTTCACCATTAATTTTAGTTTTCATTGATTTATTTATAGCAGTTAAAAAATCTTCAACATATAAAAAATCACGTATAATAGAACCAGAAGATAAATTTATATTATTTTTTTTTAAACCATTATTAATTATATAAGGAATTAGTCTATTTGTTTTTTGATATTCTCCATATACAAGAAAAGTCCTAAGTATAATTACTGGAAAACGTTCCAATCTATTAAGTAAAATAAGATAATTTGTAATTAATATTTTTGACAAACTATAATAGTTTTTAGGTTCACAAGTATTATTTTCATTTATTATTTTAAATGTATTTCTATATTCATCTGCCGATCCAATATGAATAAATTTTTCTAGTCTATTTCTATTTAAGGAACGAATTAAATTTTTTATACATTCAAAATTATAATTTAGTATATTTAGTCCCTTTTCATGTTGTGCCTCATGATTTACATACAAAGCAGTATTAATTACATAATTAAATGAATAGTTATTTAATTTTTCCTTTAGTTTTTTACTTTTTAAATTTGAAATTATCTGAGTAATCTCTTTTGGATAATTTTGCTTTGATTTAGTTAAAGTATAAATCTTATAATTTTTTTTTTTTAAATAATACTTTAGGCAATTAGATCCCAAAAAACCAGATGAACCAATTATTAATAACTTTTTTTTCATCAGTTTTTTATCCAAAATGATCCATTTTTTTTATATAAATTGTTTAAAGAATCTCTATCTCTTCTTGTATCAATGCATTGCCAAAAATTATGATGTTTATAAGCTACCATCATTTTTTTATTTGACAATAATTCTAACGGTTCTTTTTCAAAGACTGTTTTATAATCTTTTAAATAATTAAAAACTTTTCTATTTAAAACAAAAAATCCTCCGTTAATCCATCCTAAATTAATCTGAGGTTTTTCTTTAAAATCTAAAACTTCATTTGATTTGTTAATTTTGAGTTGTCCAAATCTGGCAGGTGGATGCACTGCTGTTACGGTGGCAATTTTATTGTTTTTATAATGAAATTCTTCTAATTTTTTTAAATTGATATCTGCAATACCATCTCCGTAAGTCATAAAAAAATTATTATCATCAACGTAATTTTTTAATTTTAAAATTCTACCACCAGTCATAGAATTTTTACCTGTATAAATTAAATTTACCTCAATATTATTATTAATAATTATTTTTTTAATATTTTTTTTAAATTCTATTTTTTTATATTTATAATTATTTAGAAAATAATTAATTATTACCTCAGATTTATAACCTAATGCAATATAAAATTGTTTGACACCAAAGGTAATAAATATTTTCATAATATGTATAAGAATAGGCTTACTACCTATTTTTATCATTGGTTTTGGACTATACTGTGTAAATGCACCTAAACGTGTTCCCATTCCACCCGCTAAAATTATAACTTTTTTTATTTCCATTTATAGTGAATTTCTTTTAAATTTTTATTAGATACTTCCTGATCATCATGAAGAATATTTGCAAAGTTAAGAAGAACGTTATTAGACTTTGTTAAGCCTTGAAATGCAAACCAAATTTTTGGTGGCACATAAATAATTTTATTAATTTTAGAATTTAAAATTATTTCTTTAAATTTTTTATAATTATTTGATTTTTTTCTTAAATCATAAAATACAAATTTTATCGAACCTTCAGAGACCATTAAATTCATATGCATTTTGTTATGTAATTTCCAACCTTTTACTACTTTATATTTAACAGTCGAAAAATAAACTTCACCAAAACCCTTATAATTTTCACTATTTTTATTAATTATCTTTAAAACAGATCCATTATTATTTTTAAAAGTATATCTATTATATACTTTTATTTTAGGACTTATTTTGTCCATACTAGTTTTTTATCTTTTGCTATTTGCATGTAATTTAGTATTTGCTCTTTAGAATATTTATAGACATTATTTTTATTATGATAATTAATATACCAATCATATGTAAAATTTACAGTTTGATCGATATTTAAACATGGTTCCCAAAGCAATTTCCTTTTTGATTTTACACAATTTAAACTAAGTAACTTAGTCTCAATATAATTTGATCTTAATTTATTGTAATTGACTTTTATATTATTATCTCTTTTTTTAAATTTATTTATTAATCTTTCTACAGAAATACTATTTTTATTTTTAGGCCCAAAATTAAATGGTTCACCATTATTTTGATTTGAAAAATATAAATTTGTTGCTAATGTTAAATATCCACTTAATGGTTCTAATACATGCTGCCATGGCCTAGTAGATTTAGGATTATTAATTATAATTTTTTTATTAGATAAATAATTTTTGAAAATATCAGGTATTAATCTATTTTCTGCCCAATCACCGCCACCAATAACATTTCCTGCTCTACCTATTCCAATTTTATATTTTTGATTTTTTTTGAAAATAGAATTTACGTATGAATAAATCATATTTTCAGTCATAGCTTTAGATGCACTATAAGGATCATACCCTCCAATTCTGTCATTTTCTTTATAACCCCTACTAAAGTTTTGATCTAAATAGCACTTATCACTTGTAATCATTATAGAAATAGTTTTTCTTTTCAAATTATAAATAGAATTTAGGATATTTGCTGATCCAATAGAGTTAGTTTGAAATGTATCAATAGGATTAAGATAAGATTTACTTACAAGTGATTGTGCGGCTAAATGAAAAACAAAATCCGGTTGTATTTTTTGAAAAATACTTAATAAATTATCACGATTATTTATATTATCTTTAAATGATTTAATTTTAAGATTTGATTTTATTAATTTGTAATGTGATTTAGCTGTTGGATGGTTTATTGAAATACCATAAGTTTTAGCCCCGAGAATTTCTAACCAAAGTGCTAACCATGAACCTTTAAAACCGGTATGTCCAGTGATAATAATTTTTTTGTTTTTAAATATATTTTTAAAATACATTATTAATTAATATGGTTTTTTAAATAATTATCAATAAAACTAACATCTTCGTTTTTATACTTAATTATTGGTAATTTTGAAATTTGATCATTCCAAATTTTATTTTTATTTGTTTTAATATAATCCCTAATTTTAAATAATGGACGATTTAAAAAAATATTATCAACCATTAAATTATCAAGAACATATTTTAAGATTGATATTAGGGAATAAAATAATTTTTTGTTTTTAATAAATAATTTTTTTAATGAATAATAATCGTAATAAAACTGTTCAAAAATTAAATTAAGTATATCAAAACCTTTTGGGGAATTATTGATTTGAAAATATTGCCAATCAATAATATATATTTCATTCCTCTCAAATAATAAATTATCTAAGGAAAAATCCCCATGTAAGGGATATTTATTAGAACTTAAATACTCATTATTAGAAATAGTGTTATAATAATCTATAGCATCTTTAATAATTTTGTAGCTTAAAGACAATCCGAGATTAAATTTGTATTTTGAACCGTTAATATATTTTATTTCTAATTTCATATTATTAAATCTATGATTTTTAGTAAGTTTAACATTAATTGGTTTAAATTTTGAATACCATATATAACCGTTATATTCATTAATAAGTTCATTAAATTTTTTTTCTACAAAAGTAGATTTAGTGATTGACATTATCTTTTTGCATTCAAAATTATAAGAAATTGAATTAGAATTATTTACAAAATTTCTAAAAATATATTTATTTTTCATATAATATATAAATTTTAGGTAATAGAAATAAACAAAATTTATATTTCAAAGATAAAAATGTAAACATTAAATAGATATTTTTAAAAAAATTATAATCACTAAAAGACCAAAATCTTTGAAGAAATTTCACATCTTTTTTCATTATAAAGATTTCTGGATTGTTGATATTTGGAAGTACATAATAATATTTATAATTGAATTTATCTTTTAATTTTTTGCTTAGATAAAATAAAAAAGGTGTATTAAGAATTATTAAATTAGAAATTTTATTATCTAAATTTTCAATTTTATTAATATTTTTAAAATCTAATAATACTGCATTAATCTTATTATAATTATCTTTTATTTCATTTAATCTAAGTACAAAATTAGTTTTTGGTAATTCAATCTTATCAAATAAAGAATTATCAACATAAATATAATCAATATTGTCAATATCAATTAGGTCCAAAATAGTAATTGACTTCATTTATTTATTTTATCAATTTTTTCTTTTATAATATTTTCAGACCAATTTGTTGAAGAATGATAAAGTAAAGAAAAAGTCCAAATTAAAAACCACTTTATAAATATTAATATAAAGAAAATATAGGTAATTTCTATTTTGTAAAAAATCTCTAAAATTATAAAAAATAAAATTAAATCTACAGTTCTAGATCTATCATCAAGAATATTTAAAATGTAATTTTTATGTTTAATAATAAATGAAAATAAATTTCTTTTTACTGATTTACTTTGAATTGTATTTTTTTGTGTTTGTTTAATTTCTAATTTATCAAAAATAATTTGATATGCATATTTTTCAAGATAACCAAACATAAATAGTGGAATAAATATTATAATATATATAAAAATTTCATTTTCATATTTTACATATTGATAATACCCTAGACCTATTATGAAAAAAACTGAATTTAATCTGGCTCCATAAATATCTAAAATATGACCAGTTAAAGATGTTTTATTTTTAATTCGTGCATAATGTCCATCCGCCCAATCAAATGTACCTTTTGAAAAAATTAAAAATATTGCTATTAGTTTTATATATATATTATCTAAATTTAGTAATATCATAGCTACAAAACCCTGGATTATATAAATAAACGTAATGTAACGAGGATTAAAATTTAAATTTTGTATTAGATATACAATTGTATTTGCTGTTATGAAATAATATCTAGCTTTTAAATAAGAGTATGGGTTTTTAATGAAATTACTTATATAATCAGAGCTTTGGGCATTATGTTCATAAATTTTTTTATATAAATTTGAAAAACTTGACATTTATTAGTAATCAACATCAAATTCTGAAGCTACAACAACCACGTTACTAACCTGTTCTTGTTCTTTTAGTTCATTTGTTAAATTTGTAGGATCTATATCTTTTTTGATAACTAAATCAAAAGTCAAATTATTACCTGATAATTCTTCTGAACTCTCAACCTGTAGCAGAGTAGATTTTTGACAATATTTATTAATGATATCAATATGATTAGTTTGATTAATATCTGAGTTTGATAGTGTAAACCTTAGAATAAATTGGCTTTTATAAATAGAGCCATAATTAAATCTATGAAGAATAATGGCAATAACTACAAAAAATATAGATCCTATTATGGCTAGATAATAATTAGATGTGCCAGCTGCCATTCCAGCAGCTAAAGAAATGAATATATAGGCAGTATCCTTAGTATCTTTAATCACTGTTCTGAATCTAATAATTGAAAGTGCCCCAACTAATGCGAAAGCTCTTGCTATGTTATTACCTATTACCATCATAACCATTGCAACAATCACAGATACAAAGATAATTGTTAACATAAATGACTGAGAATAACTTATGCCTTTATGTGTAAGTCTATAAACATAGCTTATCAATAAACCTAGAATAAATGAAAGCATTAAATTTATTATAATGGTGTAAGGATCGTAAGTATTAGCTAAAGCAGATATTATATTTAAATCATTATTATCCATTATGATAAGTCCGTAGCTAATTTGGTGTATTTTATACCAAGAACGAATTTAGATATTGATATACGTTGTAAGTTGTAACTCATAATAATTTTATGAAACCATGCAGGTATTCTTCTACTAAATTTTATTTCTAATATAGAGTGATCTAAAAGTGAATTAATTTTTTTATTATTATTATTAAATAATTTATTAGATCTAGAAACAATTATATTTTGATCTATAGTTAGTCTAAAGTTCATGTCAAAATTACTAATATAAGGAGTTCTGTAATAGTCAACCAATACCTTCGGTCTAATATTTTTTTTTGTATAATCGTATAAAAATGATCTCATTATTTGATCATCGTATTTTTGTAAAAGAGAAAATATGTTATTATTTTTATAAAACAAGTTTAAATCCTTAATTGATATTTTTTTTCTATACTTAGTCACATGGTTTTCAAATCTTGATTTTTGTTCCAAGAATATCAAACTATCTTTATCAAGGACTTTCTTGTATGTTCTCAATCTATATTTTTTTCTTTTTCTAACACCATCAATTTTTTCATAAAAATTTGTATTTTGGTAATCTTCAAAATATAATGATCTTACAAAATACTTACCTCCTTCTTTTTCTAGTGCATTTTTATCAATTTTCATAAAAAAGGATATATCTCTTTTAATACTCTCCCTTAAATTGTTGGAAATTACATATTTAAACTCATATCTAAAAAATTTTTCTATTTCGTTTTTCATAATTAGTTTTCAATTAGAATATTTTTATTATCACCTATATAAATGTATTCATTTAAATTTGATAAATTGTTTATTGTGAATTTAGAATTATTTTTTGAAATAAAAACATTTTTATTAGTATTGAAATTATTCTTTTTGTGTATTTTTTTTCCATTAGCATTTCTTATTTTTTCTATATTAACTAACCTATTTTTATTATTTATAAAATCAGTGCTAAATGATACGATGTCGCCTCCTTTTTTGCCATATCTCCAATTTTTATTATATCCATGAAAATGGATTGTATTATCTGTAAATAAAGAATTATTTATCACAACAAATGAATTATCTTTTGACTCAATACCTATAAATGAATTTTCAATTTTTGTTGAATTGATAGTTAATTCAGATTTTTCTCCAACAGATATTCCTTTATCACCACTTGAGTTTATTTTTGTGTGTAGAATTTTTCCCTCTGAAGACATAAAATCAATTGAGTCATTTCCTGATTTTTCAAAATAGCAATTTTGTATTTGTATATCTGATACATCAACATCAAGTGCATCTCCAATAGAATTAAAGAAATTAGAATTTTTGAGAACAATATTGCTAGAATAAATAACGTGCAATAAATCATCGTAATTGGGTGGAATATCACTCGTATATTTTTGCATGAAATTGATATTTTCTAAAAGAACATTTTCTACATTTCTTATTGAAATCATAGATGTATAAAACTTATTATCAACAATGTCTCCAAAGCCTCCGGAGACATCTATATTTTTTAATATAGAATTATCACCCTCTATAGAAATTGTTCCCCATTTTGTATTTTGATTAGCTTCTTTAAAAATTATTTTGTTGTCATCCTCACCTAAAAATAATGACTTATTTTTAAAAATAATTGAAACATTTTCGGATAAAATAAATTTTGTACCACTTTTAACTATTACTGGATTATCAATTATTAAGTCTTCTTTGATATAATTTGTTCCTTGATAAACGATAGTTTTATTGTCATTTAAATTATTTTTAAAAATTGGAACATTATGAATATTAGGTAAGTAAGATTTACTTGTTATTTTTTGGTTATATTTAGCAAGTAAATTTATATTATTATAAGTCGTATAAAAAATTATTTCAGGTTTTTCATTTGTCTCACTATATAATTCAAATTTAGTATCTATTGTATTAAAACCATTTGCTGCAATAAAATGAGTTGGTTTAGATATATTTATATTTTCTTTAGTTCTATCACTTACTAAGATAACATTTTTTTTATAACAATTTAATTTTTCAAATTTATTATAATTGAATTTTGCAAAATTTTTTTTTGTTAAAAAAGAGAAACTTTTTGACTTTATTTTATTTTTATAACAGATATTTATAGAGGTGATTGGGACAATAGAGGAATATACTAAATTTATTTTATTATTACTATAGGACCAATTAAGATCATCTCTTTTATATATTATTTTTTTTAAATTTTCCTCGATATAATTAACTCTACTGATTAAATTGTCTACTTCAATATCCATGTTTTTATTATAAAATAAATCTAAATTAAAATTATTTGTTTTAACAAACTGATAGTGATTAGGATCAGAATACCATGAATTTTTTATTTCATTATAGGTTTTTTTAATTTCTTTTTTAATTAATGCAAACTTATCTGTTTCAATAAAATCCTTAATTATTAGATATTTTTTGTAATTAAATTCAGAGGATTTTAAGAATGTGTCTGTTAATAAATGTGGAGCATTATCATAAATCACTTTTTCATC
>CACGRD010000022.1 GCA_902575375.1 uncultured Alphaproteobacteria bacterium | reverse complement strand
GGTGGCAATATACCTACAGAACACATTCCTGGAGTTGAAAAAGGTCTTATAGCCCAACAGCAAACTGGAGTCATTGCTGGTTTCCCATGTATAGATTTTAAAGCCACTCTCTATGACGGAGCTTATCACGATGTAGACTCAAGTGTATTAGCTTTTGAAATTGCTTCGAGAGCTGCTTTCAGAGAAGGTATAGCTAAAGCCAAACCAGTTTTACTTGAACCTATGATGAAAGTTGAGGTTGTTACTCCTGAAGAGTATATGGGAGATGTTATAGGAGATTTAAACAGTCGAAGAGGTCAAGTACAAGAGATGTCCACTAGAGGTAATGCAAATGTCGTAGATGCAATGGTTCCACTAGCAAATATGTTTGGCTATGTAAATAATCTAAGATCGTTGTCTCAGGGTAGAGCAAACTATACAATGCAATTTGATCATTATGAAGAAGTACCTTCAAATGTTGCAGAGGAAGTAAAGGCAAAGTTAGCATAATGGAAAATCAAAATATTAGAATACGACTTAGGGGATATGATAACTCTCTACTAGATACAAGCACACAAGATATAATTAACACTGCTAAGAGAACTGGAGCAAAAGTTAAAGGTCCTATACCTCTTCCCACAAGATTTGAGAGATTTACTGTAAATAAATCACCACACATTGATAAAAAAAGTAGAGACCAATTAGAAATAAGAACTCACAACCGTCTTTTAGACATAATAGATCCAACACCTCAGACTGTTGATGCTTTAATGAAGCTTGACTTATCTGCAGGAGTAGAAGTTGATATAAAAATTTAAAATGCGCAGATCAGGTTTAATAGCTACAAAAATTGGAAACAGTTCATACTATCATGTGGACGGTAAGAATACTCATGTTACAGTTTTAAAAGTTGATGAATGTATAGTAGCTAGTGTTAAAACTTCAGATAAAGATGGTTATAATGCTGTTCAGTTAGCTTCAGTTGACACTGGAAAAGATATTTCACATATAAATAAACCACAGAGAAAAATGTTTTCATCAATTAACATTAAACCAAAAAAAATTGTAAAAGAATTTAGAGTTGATAACGATAATATTTTAGAGGTTGGAACAAGACTTGATGTAAGTCATTTTAAAGTAGATCAATTCATTGATGCAAGCAGCATTTCTATTGGAAAGGGCTTTGCGGGCGTAATGAAAAGACATAATTTTGGTGGACTTAGGGCATCACATGGTGTGTCTATTTCACATAGATCTCATGGATCAACTGGTCAGAACCAAGATCCAGGCAGAGTATTTAAGGGCAAGAAAATGGCTGGCAGAATGGGAAATAAAAAAGTAACCAAACAAAACTTAAAAGTCATTGATGTTGATAGTGAAAACAACCTTTTAATGGTAAAAGGTTCAGTACCAGGTAAAAAAAATTCAATTGTATATCTAAAAGACTCAGTCAAAAAATCAAAATGAAAACTTCAGTTCTTAATTTAAAAAATAAATCTGTTGGAGATATTGACTTAGATGCAAATATATTTGGAGTAAAAACTTTTCCTGATTTAATTCATCAATACATTAGGTATCAAAATGCAAAGTCACGACAGGGCTCACATAAAACTAAGACAAGATCTGAAGTAAGCGGACGAAGTAAAAAACCTTTCTCACAAAAAGGTACTGGTAATGCTAGACAGGGTAGTAATAAACCTCCCAACTTTAGAGGAGGAGCTGTTTCGATGGGTCCTCAAAATAGAGACCATTCTTATAATTTAAACAAAAAAGAAAAAAAACTAGCTTTAAAGTCAGCTCTATCTACAAAATTTACAGATGAAAAAGTTGTAATTATTGATACCTTTGAAATTAAAAGTTTTAAAACGAAAGAACTACACTCAGATTTAAAACAATTTGATTATAAATCTGCTTTGTTTATTCATTCTGAAAGTGGGATAGATAAAAACTTTAAATTAGCATCCTCCAACATACCTAAAGTATCAATACTAAATCAAAAAGGTATAAATGTTAAAGATCTAATTAGTTTTGATAAAATATTTATTGAACAAAAATCTATAAACGAAATAATAAAGAGGCTTTCATGAAAAATAAACTTAAACAAATTTCTCTTGATCAAGCTTACGATATTATTAAAAGACCAATTACAACTGAAAAATCAACTAATTTACAACAGTTCAATCAATACTCTTTCATTGTGTCTAAAAATTCAAATACCTTTGAAATTAAAAAAGCAATTGAAGTTATATTCAAAGTTAAAGTAAGCAAAGTAAACACCTCAATTCTAAGAGGTAAAGGTAAAACATTTAAGGGTCAATATGGCTTTAGAAAAGATACTAAAAGAGCAATTGTGACACTAAATGAGGGTAATACAATAGACTCATCACTGGAGATTAAATAATGTTATTAAAATTTAAACCAACAACTCCAGGATTAAGAGGTACTGTTCTTGTTTCAAAAAAAGAACTATCTAAAGAGAAGCCACATAAATCACTTATAAAAAAATTTAAGTCTACTGGAGGAAGAAATAACCAGGGCAGAATCACTTCAAGAAGAATGGGAGGTGGTGTAAAAAGAAAATATAGAGTCATAGACTTTAAAAGGTCAAAAACAAATATAACTGCTGAAGTAGTCAGAAATGAATACGATCCAAACAGAACGGCTTTTATATCATTATTAAAATATGAAGACGGAGAACATAGTTATATTATTTCTCCTAAGAACATTAAAATTGGTGAAAAAATAATTTCAGGTGAAAATGTTGCGATTAAAAATGGCAATTCTTTACCTTTAATTAACATACCAGTTGGCACCAGTATTCATAATATTGAATTAAAACCTGGAGCAGGAGGGCAATTAATTAGATCTGCTGGTTCTTCTGCGCAGGTTGTATCTAAAGAATCTCCTTACGTTCAAATAAAATTAATTTCAGGTGAAATAAGACATATCAATAAAAACTGCAGAGCTACTATAGGTGAAGTCTCAAATTCTGATCAAAAAAACATAAAACTTGGTAAGGCTGGTAGAAAAAGATATTTAGGATTTAGACCAAAAGTAAGAGGTGTTGTAATGAATCCTGTTGACCATCCACATGGTGGAGGAGAAGGAAGAACATCTGGAGGTAGAGATCCTGTTACTCCTTGGGGTGTATCAACTAAAGGTAAAAAGACAAGAAATAATAAAAAAACCGACATATTTATAATTAGAAGGAAGAAAAAATAATGACAAGATCAGTTTGGAAAGGACCTTTTGTAGATATTACGCTTATTAAGAAAGCTGAAAAGCTCTCACAATCTGGAAGAAAAGAAGTTTTAAAAACTTGGTCAAGAAGATCGACTATTCTTCCACAGTTCGTTGGATTAACTTTTGGTGTTTATAATGGACAAAAGTTTGTTCCAGTAACAATTAATGAGCAAATGGTTGGACACAAGTTAGGTGAATTTTCTCCAACAAGATCTTTCAAAGGGCACACAGCTGCAGATAAGAAAGCGGAACAGAAATGAACGAAAATCTAATAGCTGTTGCTAAAGATAACATGGTAAGAATAAGTCCTACCAAACTATCTATTTTAGTTAATAGTATTGTTAATATGAAGGTCAGTTCCGCAATAAATCAATTAAAATTCTCTTCTAAAAGAGTTTCAGGAACAATTTTAAAAGTACTTAATGCTGCTGTCGCAAATGCAGAAAATAACAAGCAATTAGATATTGACAAACTTTTCGTTAAAGAAGCTTTTGTAGGTAAAAGCTTAAGAATGAAAAGATGGCGACCTAGAGCAAAAGGTAGAGCTGCTTCAATTATTAAACCATTCAGCAAGGTGACAATTGTTGTTGAAGAAAGAACAGAAATAAAAAAGGTAACGAAATAATGGGACAAAAAGTAAATCCTTATGGCATTAGACTTGGTATCAATAAAACTTGGTCATCAAGATGGTTTTCCAAAAATGAATACACAAAATTATTGCATCAAGATTTAAAAATAAAACAATACGTAGAAAAAAAACTAAAAAATGCAAGTATATCAAAAATTAATATTGAAAGAGCTGCTAAAAAATTAAGACTTTCTATTTATAGTTCAAGACCTGGAATTATTATTGGAAAAAAAGGTGCGGACATCGAAACATTAAAAAATGATCTTTCAAAAATGTCAAACCTTGAAGTATTTCTCGATATAAAAGAAGTTAGGAAGCCAGAAGTAGAAGCAAGACTTGTTGCAGAAAATATTGCATCACAGCTTGAAAAAAGAATATCATTTAGAAGAGCGATGAAGAAAGCTGTGCAATCAGCAATGCGATTGGGAGCAAAGGGAGTCAAAGTTGTTTGTAGTGGAAGACTAGGTGGTGCAGAAATTGCTAGAACTGAAAAGTATCATGAGGGTAGTGTACCATTACATACACTAAGGGGCGATATAGATTATGCAACTGCAGAAGCAGAAACAACTTATGGTATATGTGGAATCAAAGTTTGGATTAATAAAGGTGAAATTTTATTAAAAGACCCGTATGCAAGTGAAAAAAAACAAATTGATCAAGGGAGTGTTAGATAATGAATATGTTATCACCTAAAAAATCTAAATTTAGAAAACAATTTAAAGGTAGAATCCATGGCACTTCTAAAGGTAACTACGCTCTTAATTATGGAAGTTATGGTTTAAAGGCTATGGAGCCTGAAAGAGTTACTTCAAGACAAATAGAGGCTGCAAGGAAAGCAATAACTAGATATTTGAAAAGAGCAGGTAGAATGTGGATTAGAATATTTCCTGATGTTCCAGTTTCAAAGAAACCAGCTGAAGTAAGAATGGGTAAAGGTAAAGGGTCAATTGAATACTGGGCTTGTAGAGTTAAACCTGGAAGAATTATGTTTGAGGTTGATGGTGTAAATGTAAATGATGCAAGAAAAGCTATGACTTTAGCTGCAGCAAAACTACCTATTAAATGTAAATTTGTTGAAAGAAATATCTAATGAATAAAAAAATTAATATAGACGATAAAAAAATTAAGGACGAAATACTGAACTTAAAAAAAACACTAATGAATTTAAATTTTCAAAAATCTTCAGGTCAGTTAGAAAAAACCTCTAAAATTAAAGATACAAAAAAACAAATCGCTAGATTAAATACAACATTATCAAATATAAATGGAGATAAAAATGCCTAAAAGAATTTTATCAGGTGTGGTTGTTTCTTCAAATTTAAATAAAACTATTACTGTAGATGTAACCAGAAGAATTAAACACAAGCTTTATAAAAAAATAATTAGACAAACAAAAAAATATCATGCTCATGATGAGAATAATGAGTTTAATGTTGGTGATACGGTATCAATAATTGAATCTAAACCAATATCAAAGTTAAAAAAATGGAAAGTAGTATCTAACTCAGGAGAAAAATTGTGATTCAAATGCAATCAAAACTCTTTGTTGCTGATAATTCTGGAGCAAGAACTATACAATGTATAAAAGTCTTAGGTGGTTCTAAAAGAAGATCTGCTTCAATTGGAGATATAATTGTAGTTTCAATTAAAGATGCTTTACCTAGAGCAAAAGTCAAAAAAGGCGATGTTTATAAAGCAGTAATAGTTAGAACTTCAAAAGATTTTAAAAGGCCTGATGGTTCTGCAATCAGATTTGACAAAAATGCAGCTGTTCTACTTGATAAACAAGAGGAACCAATTGCAACAAGAATCTTTGGACCAGTAACAAGAGAACTAAGAAGTAAAAAATTTATGAAAATAATAAGTTTAGCGCCCGAGGTAATTTAATGAACAAAAAATTTAAATTAAGAAAAGGAGATGATGTAATAGTGCTTGCTGGCAAAGATAAAGGTAAAACAGGAAAAATTATCAAGATGGTCCCCCAACAAATGAAAGCAGTGGTATCAGAAATAAATAAAGTTAAAAAAAATCAAAAACCGGACAATAATCAACCAGGTGGAATAATTGAAAAAGAAATGCCAATACATATTTCAAATCTTTCATTTTATGATCCAGAGATAAAAAAGGGTATCAGAATTGGTTATAAATTCGACAAGAATAAGAAGATAAGAATTAATAAATCTTCAGGTAAGGAAATTAAATGAGTAGACTTTTAGAAGAGTACAAAAATCAAATTCAGCAAGAATTAAAGTCCAAACTTGGTCTTAAAAATATTTTTGAAGTTCCTAAAATAAAAAAGATTATTTTGAACATAGGTGTTGGAGAGGGAAAAGACGACTCAAAATTAATTGATAAGGCTTTAGATGATTTAACTCTTATTTCAGGACAAAAAGCAGTTAAAACAATTTCAAAAAAAGCAATTTCAGGATTTAAAATAAGAGCTGGTATGCCTCTAGGTGTAAAAGTAACACTTCGTAATAAAATTATGTACGAATTTCTTGATAGATTAGTAAATATTGCAATACCAAGAATAAGAGATTTTAGAGGTTTAAATATGAAAAGTTTTGATGGGAACGGAAATTTTTCAATGGGAATTAAGGAGCATGTTATATTTCCAGAAATAAATTTTGACAAGGTAGATAAAATCAGAGGTATGGATATTACGATTTGTACATCTGCAAAAAATAATAATGAGGCAATAGAATTACTAAAAAGTTTTAATATGCCTTTTAAAGACAATCAGGTTAATTAAGGAGTAAAATGGCAAAACTTAGCTCAGTTCAAAAAAATCTTTTAAGACAAAAATTAATTAAAAAATATAAATCTAAGAGAGAAAGTCTAAAGGCTAAAATAAAAAATAAAGGTATTTCTTTAGAAGAAAGAATTGCTTATCAAAATAAACTTAACGATCTTCCTAGAAATGGTTCGTCTATTAGACATAGAAACAGATGCGAAATAACTGGTAGGCCAAGAGGAAATTATAGAAAATTTGGTTTATCCAGAATTAAACTAAGAGAGCTTTCAATGACTGGTGATTTGCCAGGAGTTGTTAAGTCAAGTTGGTAGAAAGGGGTAATATGGCTTTAAACGATTCACTTTCAGATATGCTGGCAAGGATTAAAAATGCTCATCAAGCTAACAAAGTATCAACTTTATGCCTTAAATCAAAATTAAACATGAATGTTTTAAGTGTGCTCAAGGATGAAGGCTATATAAGAGATTTTAAAAATATAGAAGAAAGAAAGGGCGTAAACTCAATAAAAATTGATCTGAAATATTATAACGGAAGTCCAGTTATTAAGAAAATAAAAAGAATTTCAAAACCTGGCATTAGAATATATTCTAAAATTAGTGAGCTCAACAAACCATATGGAGGATTGGGTATATCAATTCTTTCAACCCCAAAAGGAGTTATGTCTGATCATCAGGCTAAGAAAAATAATGTTGGTGGTGAAATTTTGTGTGAGGTATTTTAATGTCAAGAATTGCCAATAACCCAATAAAAATCTCTAAAGAGGTAGAATGTACTTTTAGAGATGGAATATTCTTAGCTAAAGGTAAACTTGGGCAGATGCAAACCATAATAAATTCTAATTATAAAATTAACATACAGGATAATGAAATAAAAGTTATCCCTAATATTGAAAATGATAAAGATCCAAAATGGGGAACTACTAGGGCTATTATTGCAAATATTATTAATGGAGTAACAAATGGTTTTACTAAAACTTTAGAATTAAATGGTACTGGATACAGAGCTAGTGTTTCTGGTTCTAAATTAAAACTAGAACTAGGTTATAGCCACGATATTAATTATGACATTCCTACAGATGTAAAAATTGAATGTCCAAAACCAAATGTAATTAAGTTATCTAGTATAAATAAAGAAAAATTAGGTGCTGCTGCTGCAAAAATTAGATCGTTTAGAAAACCAGAACCATTTAAAGGTAAAGGAATAAAATATATTGATGAATATATTTTTAGAAAAGAAGGTAAAAAGAAATAATTTATGAAAGATAGAAAAGAAAGAGTAAGATATAAATCTAAGAAAGTTTCAAAAAGAAATAGACTTAGTGTCTTTAGATCAAACAATCATTTGTACGCTCAACTTATAGATGACAATAATGGCACAACACTCGCAAGTGCTTCATCTATTGAAAAATCTATTAGAGACAAAAAATTACAAAGAAAAGAAATTGCTGAACTCATTGGTAAAAATATAGCAAAAAAAATAATTTCTAAAGGAATTGATAAAGTTGCCTTTGATAGAGGTAAGTATAAATATCATGGTTTAATTAAAATACTTGCAGAAGCAGCAAGGTCTGAGGGTCTAAATTTTTAGAGGTATATATGTTTGAAAATGATAAAAATGAATTCAGTGAACATCTAGTAACCATTAACAGGGTAGCTAAGGTTGTAAAAGGGGGAAGAAGATTTGGATTTGCAGCAATTATGATTGTTGGTGACAACAAAGGAAGGGTTGGAATAGGAACAGGTAAAGCAAAAGAGGTACCTGAAGCTGTAAGAAAGGCTACAGAAAACGCAAAAACTAAAATGATTAGAGTTCATTTGAAAGATAATAGAACTCTTCATCATGATATTGTCGGACGTTTTGGAGCTGGAAAAGTAATATTAAGAGCAGCTGCACCAGGTACAGGTATTATTGCAGGAGGTCCTATGAGAGCTCTTTTTGAATCTCTTGGTATTAAAGATGTTGTGGCTAAATCTACTGGAACATCCAATCCACATAACATGTTAAAAGCAACCTTAAACGCATTTAGGATATCTGAATCTCCAAAATCAGTAGCTGCCAAAAGATCAAAAAAAATAAATGATATAACCGCTAGCAAGAATAGTTAAATATGAAAATTAATGAATTAAAAGCAACACTAACTTCCAGTAAGCAAAATAAAAGAAGGGGACGAGGTTCAGGTTCAGGTCTAGGGAAAACAGCTGGAAGGGGAGTTAAAGGTCAAAAATCTAGATCCGGTGTTTCTATTAACGGTTTTGAAGGTGGGCAAATGCCCATATACAGACGTTTACCAAAAAGAGGATTTAAAAATCTTTTCAGAATAAAAACACAAAGTATTAGTTTTACTACTATTAATAATATTATCAAAAAATATAATCTTGATCCTTCTTCAATTAAAGAAGATGAACTATTTAATAAAAAAATTTTTAAAAGATCAAAGGGAAGTTTAAAACTCCTTAATATTGGAGAACCAATCAAAACAACTAATTTAGAAATTTCTTATGCTTCTAAAAAAGCTATACAAGTTATAGAAAAATTAGGTGGAAAAATAACACTTACAAAGAAATAAATGGCAACAGCTGCAGACAGATTAGCAAATAACTTAAATTTTGGAGCTTTGGGTAAAGCAAAAGAATTGAGACAAAGACTATTTTTCACCTTAGGAGCATTAATTGTTTTTCGCTTAGGTACATTTTTACCGATACCAGGTATTAATCCATTAGCTTTACAACAATTTTTTGAACAACAATCCTCAGGTATTCTAGGTATTTTTGACACATTTTCTGGAGGCGCACTTGGTAGAATGGGAATTTTTGCTCTAGGTGTTATGCCTTATATATCATCTTCTATAATAATGACTTTGATGCAATCTGCAGTTCCATATTTAAAATCTCTTAAAGAACAAGGATCAAAAGGAAGAAAGCAACTTCTACAATTTACAAGATACGTTACAGTTTTAATAGCAGCAGTTCAAGGATATGGAGTTTCTATTGGGTTAGAATCAATGCAGACAACATATGGAAATATTGTTTTTGAACCTGGATTGTTTTTTAGACTTACAACTGTAATCACTCTTGTTGGTGGAACAATATTCCTTATGTGGTTAGGTGAACAAATTACTTCAAGAGGAGTAGGAAATGGAATTTCACTAATCATAACTGCAGGAATAATTGCTAATCTACCAAGTGCATTTGTAAGTACTTTACAACTAGGAAGAACTGGAGAATTAAGTATTGCATTTATTTTAGGAATATTGATCCTCATACTTCTTTTGATAATTTTTATAGTTTTTGTTGAAAAAGCCCAAAGACGTTTACCTGTTCAATATCCAAAAAGACAAGTTGGAAATAAAATTTATGGTGGTCAAAGCTCACATTTACCATTAAAAATCAATACCGCAGGTGTTATTCCTGTTATTTTTGCATCATCCATTCTTCTTCTGCCAAATACTATGTCAGGATTTGGTGCCGGATCATCTAGTGATATTTTTATTTTAATATCAAGTTATTTAGGTAGAGGTCAGCCACTTTATTTAGCATTATATGCAGCAATGATAATATTTTTTGGCTTTTTTTACACATCAATTGTTTTTAATCCAGATGAGCAAGCAGAAAACCTTAGAAAGTATGGAGGTTTTATTCCAGGTATAAGACCAGGAGAAAATACTGCAAAATATATAGAATTTGTGTTGATAAGATTAACAACTATTGGAACTATTTATTTGACCTTTGTAGCACTTTTGCCAGAATTTCTATTATCAAGAACATCAATCCCTTTTTATCTTGGAGGTACAGCATTATTAATTGTAGTCGTAGTTATGATAGACTTTATTACCCAAGTTCAATCACATCTATTCCAACATCAATATGAAGGCTTGCTTAAAAAAACTAAGTTAAAAGGCAGAAGATAAATTGAAAAAAATAATTTTTTTTGGCCCTCCTGGTGCTGGAAAAGGTACACAGGCTAAAATAATTTCAAAATTTTTAAATGTCTCACATTTATCTACAGGAGATATATTAAGAAATAAATTATTAGATAAAGATGATTTAGCAAAACAATTACAATCAATAATGTCTTCAGGTAACTTAGTTTCAGATGATATTCTTAATTCAATTGTATCTTCAAGGTTAAAAAATGAAACAGAAAAAGGTTTTATTTTAGATGGATATCCTCGAACTTTGATACAATCTAAATTCTTAGATAATTTTCTTCTAGAGACTTCTGCATCTTTAAATTATATATTTGATATTCAAATTAATTTTGAAACCCTTAAAAATAGAATA
>CACGRD010000021.1 GCA_902575375.1 uncultured Alphaproteobacteria bacterium | reverse complement strand
AGGTTCAGCTGTAATTGAAGCTATCTTTTGAGCAGGTGCAGAAATTAATCCTATTATTTTTCCTCTTAACTCATCTAAAGAAGGTAATTTTGCAAGAAAATCAATTTTTTCTTTATCAATTTTCTCTCCATTATAACTTCCTCCAATAATTTTAAATTTTTCAAATTTTTTCTCAAAACTAACTGCTACTTTTGCTGGTGCTACTGCATCATCAGAATAAGCAATTGCTGTTGGACCTTTGAAAAGTTCTGAAATAACTTTAAATTGAGTGTCAGATATAGCAAGTTTAGTGAGTCTGTTCTTAGTTACTTTGAATTTTGCTCCATTATCTCTCATTTCTTTTCTAAGTTGCTCTGTTTCATTAACTGTTAGCCCAGAATATTCAGCCACAATCACAGAAGTAGCATTTGAAAAGTCTTCTTTGAGATTAGTTACAAAATCTTTTTTTTCAGAACGTTTCACGTCAACCTCGGTTTTAATTGGATCCAAAAGATCCAATATTAGCTAAAATTAGTTTGCCCACCAAACTAATTTAAAGCCTGTCAAGAAGCAAATCAATGACTCGCTTCAGTCTATGCAGGAAATTAAGCTTTATGCCCCTGCAGTCTTTGACAGGTGATGATCATAGATCATCGATTGGATTAATTAACGCAAGCTTGCTTGGTTAATATTTAATCCAACTCCCATAGTTGAAGCTATGGTAACCTTTTTTATAAAAGAACCCTTAACAGCATCAGGTTTACTTTTACTAACTGAAGAATAAAATGTTTTAATATTTTCTAACAAATCTTCTTCGCTAAAATCTAGTTTGCCAACACCAGCATGAACGATAGCAGATTTATCATTTTTGAATTTGACTTGACCTGACTTAGCGTCTTTTACTGATTGAGAAATTTCATTTGTTACAGTACCTAGTTTAGGGTTTGGCATTAATCCTTTTGGACCAAGTATTTTTGCTACTTTACCTAATTTAGGCATCATATCTGGAGTCGCAATTAAAACATCAAATTCTATTTTTGATTTAGAAATTGTTTCAATCAAATCATCACTCCCTACCAAATCGGCACCATTATTTTTTGCATCTTTTTGTTTTTCCTCATTTGCAATTACTGCGACTTTTATAGTTTTTCCTGTACCATTAGGAAGATTTACGACACCCTTAATATTTTGATCAGTTTTGTTGATATCAATTCCTAGATTAATTGAAATATCAATTGTTTCTTTAAACTTGACGTAAGATTTTTCTTTTAAAATTTTGATTGCTTCAAGAGGTTCGTAAAGCTTAGTAGTGTCTAAATTATTTAACATTTGTTTTCTATTTTTTGTTGTTTTCATTAACCTACTACCTCCATACCCATAGAAACGGCAGAACCCTTAACCATATTCATTGCTCCATTCAAATCAATAGCATTTAAATCCTGCATTTTTTCTTTAGCAATTTTTTCAATATCTTGCATTGAGACTTTACCCACTAATGATCTTCCGGGAGTCGAGTTTCCTTTTTTTATTTTAGCTGCTTTTTTAAGATAAAAACTTACTGGTGGTAATTTTGTAGTAAAATCAAAACTTCTATCTTTGTAGGCTGTTATAATAACAGGAATTGGAGCGCCTTTTTCTAAATCTTTTGTTTTATCGTTAAATGCTTTACAAAAATCCATTATGTTAAGACCTCGTTGACCAAGTGCAGGGCCAACAGGGGGTGAAGGGTTAGCCCCTCCAGCTGGGATTTGTAATTTAATTAAACCTAAAATTTCTTTAGCCATAGTTTATACCTTTTCTACTTGAGAATACTCTAAATCAACAGGCGTTGATCTTCCAAAAATTGAAACTGCCACTCTTAATCTAGCTTTATCTTCATCTATTTGTTCGACCTCTCCATTAAATGATGCGAATGGTCCATCAATTACTTTTACTTGTTCTCCAACATCATACATTATCGCAGGTCTAGATTTTTCTACACCATCAATAACTTGTTCAGATATTCTTTTTGCTTCAGCGTTACTAATAGGCACTGGTTTACCTTTATTTCCTAGAAAACCACTTAGCTTTGGAGTTGTTTTAATAATATGCCAAGTATCATCATTTAAACTCATTTTAATAAGAATATATCCAGGAAATATTTTTCTTTCTGTATTAACCCTTACACCTCTTTTTACTTCAACAATATTTTGAACAGGGACAGAAATTTCTTCTATATGTTCTTTAACTCCTAGTTTTGTTGCTTGGTCTAGTATGCTGTCAGCAACTTTTTTTTCATAACCTGAATAGGCATGAAGAACGTACCATCTTGCTTTATTCATTAAAAACCTGAGCCTATTTCAATTATTTTTCTTATTGAAAAAGACCATATTTGATCGGTTAAAAGAAAGAATAATGAAAATAATATTATTAATAATATGACTATTGCAGAAGAAATAAAAGTATCTCTCCTTTGAGGCCAGGTTACTTTTTGTAATTCTTGTCTAACTTGTCTTACAAAAAGAGCTGGTGATGTTTTCTTTTTTTCAATATTCATATTTTCGTTTCTCTTGGCAGGAGTGGCAGGACTTGAACCCGCAGCCCCCGGTTTTGGAGACCGGTGCTCTACCAGTTGAGCTACACTCCTATTAAGTATTGACTAACTGATAGAGCGGTCTCTAAAACTATTCAATAATTTCAGCAACAACTCCAGCGCCAACTGTTCTTCCACCTTCTCTGATTGCAAATTTTAAACCTTTATCCATTGCGATCGGAGACAAAAGAGTAACTTCCATAGCAATATTATCACCAGGCATTACCATTTCGGTACCTTCTGGTAATTTAATAGTTCCAGTTACATCAGTTGTTCTAAAGTAGAACTGAGGTCTGTAGTTTGAAAAGAATGGTGTATGTCTTCCACCCTCTTCTTTTTTTAATACGTAGGCTTCTGCTTTAAATTTTGTATGAGGTTTAATTGATCCAGGTTTTGCTAATACTTGACCACGTTCAACTTCTTCCCTTTTTGTTCCACGAAGAAGTACACCGACGTTGTCTCCGGCCTCACCAGAATCTAGAAGTTTTCTAAACATCTCAACACCAGTACAAGTAGTTTTTTGAGGATCTCTAATTCCTAAAATTTCAATTTCCTCTCCAACTTTAACTTGGCCTTGTTCAATTCTTCCAGTTACAACTGTACCTCTACCAGAAATTGAAAATACATCTTCAACTGGCATTAAGAAAGGTTGATCTACAGGTCGGCTAGGTTGTGGTATATGTTCGTCAACTGCTTTCATTAGTTCCATAATAGAATTTTTTCCAATTTCATCGTCTCTACCTTCAAGAGCTGCTAAAGCCGAACCCTTAATGATTGGGATAGTATCACCTGGGAATTCATATGAAGTAAGAAGTTCTCTAATTTCCATTTCAACTAGATCAATTAATTCTTTATCATCTACTTGATCAACTTTGTTCATGTATACTACAAGAGCAGGGACGCCTACCTGTCTAGCTAAAAGTATGTGTTCTCTTGTTTGAGGCATTGGTCCGTCAGCTGCATTAACAACTAAGATACCTCCGTCCATTTGAGCAGCACCAGTGATCATGTTTTTTACATAATCGGCGTGTCCAGGACAGTCAACGTGTGCGTAGTGTCTTGCCTCAGTTTCATATTCAACGTGAGCAGTTGAAATAGTTATTCCACGCTCTCTCTCTTCAGGTGCTTTGTCAATATTTGCATAATCTGTAAATTCTGCTCCACCTGTCTCTGCTAATATTTTTGTTATAGCAGCAGTTAATGTTGTTTTACCATGGTCAACGTGACCAACGGTTCCTATGTTACAATGCGGTTTGTTTCTTTCGAATTTTGCTTTAGCCATTTTTTTACCCCAATAATTTTTTGTTATGGAGCGGGTGAAGGGAATCGAACCCTCGTAGCCAGCTTGGAAGGCTGGAGCTTTACCACTAAGCTACACCCGCAACTAAACTGACTGCTTCACACACTCACTTTAATGCTTTCATCCCATTACCTCCATAATGGTGGAGGGGGTAGGATTCGAACCTACGTACGCTCACGCGGGCGGATTTACAGTCCGCTGCCTTTAACCACTCGACCACCCCTCCGTCTGAAGAAATTGGCCAATACTAATAAATTAGTATGTATGTCAATCTAAAACAGCAGTTTCACCTTTGCAAAATACGTATACTCGTAAAAGCAACGGCCTTTTAGACAAAAAATGCCTTTTTGTACATATCTAGATTGTATTAATTAGACAATTCTGTGATATTAAACCATGAGTAAGTTTAGAAATAATAAATCTAATAAAAACCAAGGAATTCATACAATTTTTGGTCAACATTCTGTTAAGGCAGCTCTTCAAAATGATAAAAGAGAGAATATTGAGCTTATAATTAGTAAAAATCAGACTAGTTTTGCCAAAAAATATGAATCTAATATACAAAAAATTACCATTCTTCCTCAAAATGAATTCACAAGAAGATTTGGAAATGAAAACATAACGCAGGGAGTAGTTCTAAAAACAAAAGATCTTACTTGGCCAGGTTTAGAAGAATTTGTAAAAGTAGAAAGTAAAAAATCAAAATCAGTAATATTAATTTTAGATCAAGTAACCGACCCTCAAAATATTGGCTCAATAATGAGATCATGTGCATTATTTGATTGTGCAGGAATTATAGTTGGCAAAGATAACTCACCAGAACTGACTTCATCACTTTATAAATCTGCTTCCGGTGCTGCAGAAATTGTAAATTATATCAGAGTGACAAATATTAGAAGAGCTATTTCTTTTCTTAAAAAAAATAATTATTGGATTTATGGCTTTGACAGTTCGAAAAATAAAAATTCAAAATTAAATTTTTCACAAAAATCAGTATTAGTATTTGGCTCTGAAGGAAAAGGTATTAGAGAATTAGTAAAAAAGGAATGTGATGAAATAATTCAGATAAAAATGAAAAATAATTTAAAATTTGAGATTGATAGTTTGAATGTTGCTAATGCAACATCGATTGTATTATATCAGTTTTTCTCAACGTAAATATTATTAAGATGGTGCCGCGTGTCGGAATCGAACTGACTACCTGATGATTACAAATCAACTGCTCTACCAAATGAGCTAACGCGGCAATAGCTTTGCATTTATATTAAATTATAAATTCGACAAGAATTTTATAAATTAAATTCCAGGAATATAAGGAACCCCATCACCCTTTACCCTTTCGTTTAATTCACTTAATGTAGAGCATGCTGTGATTGGGCTAAATACAAGAAATAAAATTATTAATGTTTTTTTAATCATAAAATATTTATAACTTTTCAATTTTTGCCGCACAATATTTAAATTCAGGAATTTTTCCATATGGATCTAAAGCTGGGTTAGTTAAAAGATTAGCGGCGGACTCATTATAACAAAATGGGATAAATATAACTCCATCAGGAATCGCCCTGTCTTGCCTTACTCTAATATCTATTGAGCCTCTTCTGGTTGTGACTTTTATTTTATCACCAGCTTTCATATTATTTTTAATTATATCTTTAGGTGATATTGAAACTGAAGGTTCTGGTTCAATAGCATCTAAATTTGATGCCTTTCTAGTCATAGCTCCAGTATGCCAATGCTCTAATTGTCTTCCTGTGGTTAGTATCATCGCAAATTCTTTATCAGGTACTTCATCTGGTGAAGTAACACTAGCTGGAACAAATTTACCTTTACCATTTTCGTTTGGAAATTTATCACCAAAAACAATTTCATCTCCTGGTGTAGTTGGAGATTTACTTGGATAAGTTACAGAGTTTTCATTTTCTAATCTTTCCCAAGAAATATTGTTTAATGAAGGCATTGTTAATGACATTTCTTCATAAATTTCCTTGGGATGATTATAATTCCAATTTAAACCCATTCTTTTTCCAAGTTCGTTTGTTATCCACCAATCTTCTTTGGCCTGACCTGGAGAGTCTAAAGCTTTTCTTCCCATCTGTACTTGTCTGTTAGTATTAGTCACTGTTCCATTTTTTTCAGGCCATGCTGAAGCGGGGAAGATAACATCTGCATATGTTGCTGTTTCAGTTAAAAAAATATCTTGAACAACTAAATGCTCTAACATTTGTAACGCTTCTCTTGCATGATTTAGATCAGGGTCGGACATTGCGGGATTTTCACCAAGTATATACATACCTTTAATTGTATTCTCGTGAATAGCATCCATAATTTCAACTACAGTTAGACCTTTTTTATCATCTAAAGGCGTCTTCCAAAGTTTTTCAAAAAAATCTTTATTATTATCTTTATCAACTAATTGGTAATCAGGGTACATCATTGGTATAAGGCCGGCATCCGACGCTCCTTGAACATTATTTTGTCCTCTTAATGGATGTAAACCAGATCCTCTTTTTCCAACATTACCTGTCATTAAAGCTAAAGAAATTAAACATCTAGCATTGTCCGTACCATGTGTGTGTTGAGAAATCCCCATCCCCCAAAAAATTATTCCTTTATTTGTATTGGCATATAAGCGCGCTACTTCTCTTATAAGTTCTGGATCGATACCTGTTTCATTTTCCATTATATCAGGTGAATAATTCATTAAATGTTTTCTTAATTTATCAAATCCTTCAGTTTGTTTTTTAATATATTCGGAATTAAATAAATTTTCTTCGACAATAACATTCATTATTGAGTTTAAGAGAGCAACGTCAGATCCTGGTTTAAATTGCAACATATGAGTTGCATGTTTTTTTAAAGAATGACCTCTGGGATCCATCACAATTAATTTAGAGCCCTTTTTAGCAGCATTCTTAAAAAAAGTTGCTGCAACAGGATGGTTTTCAGTAGGATTTGCTCCAATGACTATTATCACATCAGAATGTTCAACTTCATAAAATGGAGCAGTAACAGCTCCTGAACCAATAGTTTCCAATAGCGCAGCTACAGAGGACGCATGACAAAGTCTTGTACAATGATCAACATTATTTGTATTAAAACCAGTTCTGATTAATTTTTGAAATAAATAAGCTTCTTCGTTTGAACATTTAGCTGATCCAAAACCTGCAAGATTACTCTTTCCATTTCTTTGTTTATTAAGTTTTAAAAATCCCTGTGCAGCATAATCTAGAGCTTCATCCCAAGATGCTTCTCTGAAAAATTCATGAATATTCGAAAAATTAATACTTGGGTGTAAGTCTTTTGGTTTATCTTTAATTCTAATCAATGGCTTTGTAAGTCTTTCTGGATTATTTACGTAATCAAAACCAAACCTTCCTTTTACACATAATCTATTCTTGTTTGCAGGACCATCAACACCATTAACATATTTAATTTTGTTATCTTTTACATTGTATTCTATCTGACAACCCACACCACAATAAGGACAAACGCTATCAATTTTTTTATCTACCTCACTATGACCAACACCGTCTTTATCTACAATGGATGCTGGCATTAATGCTCCAGTTGGACAAGCTTGTACACATTCACCACATGCCACACATGTGCTATCACCCATTGGATCATCAAAATCGAATACAATTTTAGAATTTTCTCCTCGATATGCCATTCCGATGACATCGTTGACCTGAACTTCTCTACATGCTCTTACACAAAGATTACATTGGATGCATGCATCTAGATTTACAGCCATACTAGGATGAGAAACATCTGCCTGACATGAAGTTTTTTTTGGAAATCTACTTTCTTTAACTTCAACTTTGTCTATCCATTTCCAAAAGTCAGAATTATTATCATGAGCAATTTCTTTTTTTGGCTGGTCTGCTAGAAGTAATTCAAAAACTAACTCTCTAGATTTTTTAGCTTTTTCTGAAGAAGTTTTTACTTTCATACTATCTGTCGGCTTTCTAATACAAGATGCTGCCAACACTGGTTCTCCTTCAATCTCAACCATACATGCTCTACAATTTCCATCTGCTCTATAGCCAGGTTTATTGGAATAACATAAGTGTGGGATTTCTGTTCCAATTCTATTTGCAACTTGCCAAATAGTTTCATCAGCATTTGCTTCAACTAACTTTTCGTTTAAATAAAATTTTGTTTTCTCTTTAGTCATAAGTTATTTCATTGCTAAAATATTTTAAAACAGAATTTAATGGGTTTGTTGCAGCTTGTCCTAAACCACATATCGATGCTTGAGCCATAACTTCACTTAAATCTTTTAATTTTTCCTTGTTCCAATTTTTTTCTTGCATTAATTTTACAGTTTTCTCAGTGCCGGAACGGCATGGTGTACATTGACCACAACTTTCCTCTTCAAAAAATTTTAGTAAATTAAGTGCAACATCTTTCATATTATCATGATCCGATAATACAACTACTGCCGCTGAGCCTAAAAAACATCCGGCATCCATTAATTCTTTTGATCCATAATCAAGTGGAATATCATTCATAGTAGCAGGTAGAATACCACCAGATGCACCTCCCGGAAGATATCCTTTAAAAGTATGTCCATCTGCCATACCATCACAATACACATCAATTAATTGTTGAATTGTTATACCAGCTGGGGCAACTTTTACTCCTGGGTTCTTTACTCTTCCAGATACTGAAAAACTATGAAAACCCTTATTTCCATTTGACCCCTTTTCAGCAAACCACTTTGCTCCTTTTTCAATTATATCTCTTACCCAAAAAAGAGTTTCTAAATTATTTGTTAAAGTTGGACATCCAAATAAACCAATTTCAGCCACATAAGGCGGTCTATGTCTTGGCAATCCTCTCTTGCCTTCAATACTTTCTATCATTGCTGACTCTTCTCCGCAAATATAAGCTCCTGCCCCTCTTCTTACTATGAAAAAGTCTTTTGGAATTATTTGTTCGTCTTCCATTTTATTTATTTCATCAAGTAAAATTTTTATAACTGCTGGATATTCATCTCTCATATAAATGTAAACTTTTTGAGCATTTATAAAATAGGAGGCAATTAAAGCTCCTTCTAAAAATCTATGTGGATCACTCTCTAAATATGACCTATCTTTAAATGTTCCTGGTTCACCTTCATCACCATTAACAGCAACATATTTTTTGCCATTGTAATTTGAGACAATTTCCCATTTTTTTCCTGTAGGAAATCCAGCACCACCCTTACCTTTCAATCCGCTTTCATTTAATGAATCCAAAACTTGTTTTTTTGAGATCACACCATTTTTTATTTTGTCTGCAATTTCATAACCGCCATTTTTTTTATAAGAAGATAAATTAATATAATCTGGAATGAAGGGGTCAAAAGTTTTTTCATCGATTGTTTTTTTAACTTTATCAAAGTTTGCCTCATCAACATAATTTTTTCCTACGCAGACAGTAGGCGCAACATTGCATCTTCCCATACATGGCCCAGGTACGACTTTTATATTTTTATTTTCTAATTTCTTTATATCTTGAAGTAATTTGTGTGCGCCAAATAATTCACAAGTTAAACTTTCACATACCCTTACAACATGCACTGGGTTATAATCTTTACTATCTTTGATAATATTAAAGTGAGCATAAAAAGTTGCAACTTCATAAATTTCAGAAAGTGGTAAATTAATAATAGTTGATAAAGCTACCAGATGCTTATCATACAAAACACCAAATTTATCCTGTAATATATGCAAATATTCTATTAATTCATCTCGCTTAAATATTAATCCTGAAAACAATTTAGAAACTTCATCTAAATATTTATCTTCGACTTGTCTCCCTTTTGGAGTCCAACGTCTTTTCTTCTTTTTTAAAGAAGTTTCTGTTTGAGAAACAAATTTATCCATTCCAATTAATATTATACTATATATTAAGTATCAGAAAACTATGAAAGATTCAGTTGAAAATGATGAATTAGTTCTTGATACTAGTGGTACAGAATGTCCTATACCAGTACTTAAGGCTAGGAAACTTGCTTCAGAATTAAATAAAGATACAGTTATAAAAATTATTGCAACTGATCCTTTGGCTGAAGCAGACTTTGAACATTATTGTGATCAGTCCAACTATGAATATTTAAATTGTGAAAAAATTAAAGATAAAATTGTAATTCGTTATAGATTTAAAATTAAAAATTAAAATAAACTTTCATAACTATAAAAATCAAATATATCTCCCTTGTTTACTTGAGAAACATTTTCATCAATTTCTATTATACCATCTGAATAGGATATAGAACTAATCATGCCAGAACCTTGTTTAGGAAATTTGTTTGCAATATTTTTATTTTTTATATTTTCTTTATTTACGCGTAACCACTCCATTCTTTTTGTTTTTTTCTTCATGGAAAAATTTGCTGTAATTTTACTTGAAGATGGGAGCTTAAAATTTCCACCAGATAGTTTTTCTATTAATGGTTTTATTAACATTGCATATAATAATTGAACAGAAACTGGATTGCCTGGTAAGCAAATTATGTAGCACTTATTTATTTTTCCAACTGCAATTGGTCTCCCTGGTTTTATTGCTGCTCTCCAAAAATATATCTTACCTAATTCAGATAAAACTTTAATTAGATGATCTTCATCACCAACAGATGCGCCACCAGCAAGTATGGCAAACAAAATTTTTTTCTTATTTATGTTCAATTCTATGTTCCCCAGAAAGTGCTAAATATTTTTTTCCTTTTGCTCGTCCAATAAGTGTCAAATTCGAGCCTCTCGCTAGCTCTACACCCCATGCTGTGAATCCTGATCTAGAAACTAATATTGGAATACCCATTTTTATAGTTTTAATAACCATTTCACTAGTTAGTCTTCCTGTGGTGTAAAAAATTTTATTTGAAGAGCTAATTTTTTTTAAAAACATAAAACCAGCAATTTTATCTACAGCATTATGTCTCCCAACGTCTTCCATATAAATCAATGGTTTATTATTATTAATAATGGCACAACCATGTATTGCTCCTGTTTCTAAATATAAGCTCGGTGTTAATGTAATTTTTTTTGATATTTCATAAATCCATTTATGTTTAATTTTCTTTTTGGATTTCAATTTTGATTTTTTTATTTCAGCATAGATATCCCCAAATACCGTACCTATTGCACAACCACTAGTTGTTATTTTTTTTCTTAATTTGTTTTCATAATTTGTTTTACGTTTTGTTCGTACAACAACCACACCTAAATCTTTATCAATTTCAACTTTTGTAATTATATCATTTTTCTTAAGCATATTTTGATTCAATAAATACCCAACTGCAAGATATTTTGGGTGATCACAAATAGACATTAGTGTTACTATCTCTTGGTTATTAAGAAAAATTGTAAGAGCTTTTTCATTAATAACTTTAGAAATTATTT
>CACGRD010000020.1 GCA_902575375.1 uncultured Alphaproteobacteria bacterium | reverse complement strand
ACATTAAAAAAGGAACATGTCCCGATATAGGGAGCCAACTAACATTTAATGAAATATAAAGAATACACATTATACCAAGCCAAAAACTAGGTATTGATTGTCCAAGCATAGCAATAGCCATTAATGATCCATCAATCCATTTTCCTCGATAAATTGCTGCTAAAATTCCAAATGGAATTGATCCAAAAATTGCAATCAACATTGAAAAAATTGTTAGCTCAATTGTTGCTGGTAATGTTTCAAGAATGACTGTTAATGCAGGCTGTCTATAATAAAGTGAATCACCAAAATCTAATTGAACTAAATTTGATAAATAAATTAAATATTGAATATGAAGAGGTTTATCAAATCCAAGCATTTTTCTGGTCTCTTCTATTTCTTCAGGTGATGCTCTTTCGCTCACAAATAAATATGTAGGGTCGCCTCCTATTTGGAGTGCAATAAATGTAACTAGAGTTACACCAAAAATAACTAAGACTGTTTGAGGAATTCTTCTTAAGATATAAAAAAACATTTTTTTAATTTAAAAAATGATGTTGGCTCCAAATTGGAGCCAACATTAATTATAAACTACTTTAAAGTAGCGTTAAATAGATCAACCTTTTCATCTCTACGTGGATTCCAGTTTACTCTGTTACTCACACCATAGAAGTCAGGTTGGAAATATAGATGTAACCATGGTCCTTCATTGTAAAAGACTTCAAGCATTCTATCAATTTCTCTACGAATAATATATTCGTCATTAGTATTATTGATAACTTTCCATCCTTTAAACCATTCCTCATTCATCCATTTCGTATAGTTTGGACCTGAGTCAGGAGCTGATAAATCTGCCATATCATATAGCGGACTCCAAGTTGCTCCACCTGAACCAATGAAATACATAGGACCGGCTTTTTTCTCTTTAATAAGAGGTATGTAAACAGCTGACCAGTCTAATATTTCACAATTTGTTTTTACTCCAACATCATCCAAGTATTGACAAATAGCTAAAACAACATTTTTGTCATTTAAGTATCTTCCCTCACCTGCTTGTAAAGTAATTTCAAATCTTACTCCATTTGCATCTCTAGGATATCCAGCTTGATCTAATAGATATTCAGCTATTTCTGGATCATACGGATAAGGTTCTAGATTTGGATGTGCATTGTTAGGATTAACAATACCAGTCATTCTTGTACAAGGAGCATTTAAAAGATTTTCACAAATTGCTGGAACGTTGACAGCATATTGTAAAGCTCTTCTAACTTCTGGTTTTTGAATTGCTGCTCCTCCAGGAGTAACTGCAAATTCTGGTCCCTGATGAAAACCAACGTACATTCTTCTAGTTCCCTGTACCTTAGCAACTTTTGCTGTGCTAGAAGCATCAATTGCTTCTACCTGATCAGGTGATGCATTAGTTATCATATCTACATTTCCTGCAATTAATTCTGCAGTTCTTGTAGATGCTTCAGGAATAACTCTCCAAATAACATTTTCAAAATTTGTTGGTATAGGTGGATTAGCTGCTTTCTTTAAAACAATCTGACTACCTTTATCCCATTTAACAAATTCATAAGGTCCGGAACCAATTGGGTTTGACGCTGCTTCATCTTTAGACATTTTTTCATAAGAATCTTTACAGTGTACATAAACTTCTGCAATTAAACCTAAAGCAATATGATTAGGTCCACCCAGAACAATAGTAACTTCTCTTTCACTATCTGCTCTAGCTTCTTTAAAGTCTATAGATTTATAAACGAAACCTGCTGAGTTACCAGTAAACGCAAGATCTTCATCTGCTACTCTATTAAATGAATATGCAGCATCTTCTGCTGTTAGCGCCTCACCATCGTGACAAGTTAAACCTTCCTTCAATGTAAATGTATATTCTTTTCCATCATCAGAAATTTTATAACTCTCAGCTAAATTAGGATCGATTGAACCTGATTCAGAAACTGAATATAGTTGTCCAAAAATATGCTTCATTATATTCGCAGTATGTCTTGAACTAATTTGGGCAGGTTCCAAACCGATTGTATCTGTCGGCAATCCAACAACGAAAGTATCGTCTGGTGGAGCGGCTATTGTAAAAGTTGATGGGAATATCAAACCAAATACAACTGCTACTCCAGTTATTAATTTTTTCATACAACCTCCATTAGAAAATATGATTAATGAAGGAATAAAAGAAATTTAGAATATTTGAAATAGTAAATAAGTCATATCAGTGATGACTATATGTCATGTATTATTTAATAGTATTGCAAAAAATTATTAATAATTATTAGCTTAATATCCTTACTTTTTTTCCAGTTTTAGAAGATTTTATACAAGCATCTACAACAGCTAATGATTTTAAATGATCAGAGTTTATTTTGTAAATATCCTTTTTCTTTCGAAGAGAGTCTAAAAAATCATTTAATAATAGATTAGCATCGTCGAACCACATTTTTATTTTTTTAAGTTTGATTTTTTTTTCTACTTTAGATTTGAAATGTCTGTAATATAAGTCTTCAAATTGTTTTTTTTGAATTATTATTCCATTTTCACAATCGGTTCTCCACTCAAAATTTAATGACTTAGAATTACTCTGCCAATTACCTACGTAATTTATTATTATTTTATTTTTTAATTCGAGTATTGCATTAACATTTGTATCATCTTTATACATTGACCAAGGTGGATTTGACGTCGTAGCATATACGCTTTTTATTTCTGAATTGTATACATATCGTATTAAATCAAAATGATGAATTGATTGCTCCCAAAGCATTGGTTGATCCATTAAAAGAGGGTATTTATTTAATCGCATAAGCTTTCCATCTCGCCATCTCTCATAAACAAATCTTGCAAAATTTGGTTTTCCAACTTTATTTAATTTAATTAATTTTATTTTTTCAATTGTTGAAGGAAGATATCGAAAATTTAAACCGACCATCATTAATAATTTATTTCGGTTCATAAATCTCACTAATTTTTTTGCCTCATTAATATTAACAGCAAGTGGCTTTTCAACTAAAACAGGCAATTTATATTTTGCGCAAACTTTTAAATCTTTCATTCTTGATGCTGGAGGTGTTGATAATACAATAAAATCTGGATTATTTTCAAAAATGGCATTTTTAATCTTTAAGTAAAAAGGAATTTTCTTTGAGTCTTTATTTTTGGTTTTTAAATTGATATCACATATTGCAACCAACTTCACATTTTTGTTTTTTTTTAAAATTTTAGACCAAATTTTACCTCTTGGGCCGTAGCCAACTAATACCACCTTATAAGTTTTCATAATTTTTAATTAAGTTAAATGCTCTTTGAAAAGTAGTCCATTTTTTAAATAATATTTTATTAATATAAATTGAATAACTCGCATTATTATTATTATTTTCTAATGAATTAATTAGTTTATTATTTTTAGATATTTTTTTCATTAAATAGATATCTTTATAACAATAAGGAGATACTAAATTGAGTATCTTAAAATTTTGATTATTTATAATTATGCTATTTAAAGCTTTGGGTATATCTTTAACATATGTCCAATCTCTTAAGGTATCAAAATTACTTGTTTTTAAAATTTTATTTTTTTTGTTATCATTAATCCATTTCTGAATTTGTGATACATTTAATCTACTCCATTTTATTTTCTCATGACCACTATAAATATTACCTATTCTCAATATAGTAAGTTTAATCTTATGTTTGTTACAAAAATCTTTTGATATTTTTTCACCTTTTAATTTTGATTTTGAATAACTATCTTGTGCAGAAGTTTTTGATTTTTCATTATATTTGTATTTTGAGAATTTTCTATAAACAGAAGTTGAGCTTATAAAAAAAAAATTTTTACAATTAAGTTGCTTAGCTAAAATTAATGCTTTCCTAGTCAATTTCGTATTAACTTTAAATAAGTTTTTATTTTTATCTTTATATGTTTTAGTCAACGCACATGCATGAATAAAAATGTCACAATCGTTGATATTAATCTTGTGTTTGTTAAATAATAAGTTTTCTTTAAGAAGAATTATTTTTCTATTTTTATTTATTTTATAAGAAAAATTTATATCATTTGCATAAATTTGATAATTTAATAATGAAAGTCCGTTGACTAATTCAGATCCTAAAAAGCCTCCAGCACCCGTGATATAAATTGATTTAATATTTATATTCCTTGATAAGATTTATATTTTTCTAATTCTTGATCTGTGTAAACTTGCATTAATTCTACTTCAATATTATCAACCTCATTATCTAAAAATGCAATAAAACCTTCAGGGTGAGGATGATTTCCAACTACTTTACATGCCTTACATTCCCTAAGGGTAGCACCTTCGTCTGTCATTACCTTTATGGACTCATCTAAATTTTTAACTACGTAACAAATATGGTGCAAGCCACCTCTTCCTCTTTCTTTTATCCATTTATTAAATCTTCCATCAGGATCTTGTGATTGACAGAGTTGATATTCTATATCTCCAATATTAAAAACAGCAACTCTTGTACGTGATTTTGGCATATCTTGAATTTCTATATCATTTGATACGCCCATAAATTTTTTATAATACTTTAGTGATTGTTCAATATCTTCTACAGCAAATGCCATGTGTTTTATTTCTAAAACCTCATTTTTTAATTTGGCATTCATATTGTTGATACAACTTTTTTTATTCTGGATACTGCTTCTTTAATTTTATTTGCTGGTTGAGTTAGAGAAAATCTTACAAAATCATCACAGTGATCACCATATAAACCTCCAGGGTAAATTATAACTTTTCCCTCTTCCAATAATTTCAGACAAAAATCTGTAGCATTCATGCCTGTTTTTGAAACATTGGCATATACGTAATATCCTCCTTGTGGTTCTGAATAAGGTATATTAATTTCATCAAGTCCATTGCATAATATTTCACATCTTTCCTGCATAATTTGCTGCATTTCTTTTACGCAATCCTGAGAACCCTTTAGAGCTGCAAGAGCTGCATGTTGACTAACTGCAGGAGCGCATATTGCAAATCCATGATGAATCTCACCTAAATGAGTTATCAAATTTTTTGGTGCAGCAAAATATCCTACTCTCCATCCGGTCATACAATATGATTTTGAAAATCCATTCAAAGTTATAGTTCTTTCAAACATTTCTGGTAAAGCTGCAACAGGTTGTGCTGTATGATTTCCAAAAGTAAGACGAGAATAGATCTCATCAGATATTACTATAAGATCATGTTTTATTGCTAATTGTGATAATTTAAGTACTTCTTCATAAGGTGTAACTGCACCAGTTGGATTGCAAGGATTGATAATAACCATAATTTTTGTTTTATCAGTTATTAAGGGTTCAACAGCTTCAGCAGTCATTGCAAAATTATTATCAATATAAGTCTTAACCATAACTGGCTTCGCTTCTGCTAATTCAGCTGCCTGAAAATATGGATTGTAACCAGGTGCTACAGCAATCATTTCATCACCAGCATTTAATATACCTAAAGCAATTGCAAACATTGCTTCCTGACCTCCAGCTGTAACAACTATTTCGTCATCGTTATATTTTGCTCCTCCATTCTTTAATATATCGTTACAAATTTCATTTCTTAATTCTGGCATACCCATAGGATGCGTATAATGAGTTGCTCCATTATTAAGAGCATTTATACCTGCATCTATGATATGTCTTGGTGTATCTAAATCAGTATCACCTCTTCCCATTGCAATTACATCATCTAATTTTTGTTGAATATTCCACATTTTTGTTACAATATTAGATTTATGATCTTTAATTCTTGAAGCGACAAAATTTTTCTTAATCATTAAATTTTACTCCATAAACTTGGCTGGCCTTGCGTTTAAGATAATTTATATAAGGTAAAGGATTTAGAGTTTCTCCAGTAGATCTTTCTAATAATTCGTTTCTTGTGTATCGTCTTCCATGAGTATGAATGTTTGATGTTAACCAATTGAGTAGTGGCTCATAATTAGCTTGATTAATATCATTTTGTATTTCTGGGTTTGTTTTTTTCATTGTTTCCATTAGCTGAGCAGCCATTACATTTCCAATTGTATAATTACAAAAAGTTCCAAATTGACCACCTGACCAATGAATATCTTGTAAGACACCTTGACTGTCATCAGGTACTTCGAGATCTAAATATTGTTTTATTTGTTCATTCCAAACAATTGGTAAATCTGCTACTTTTAAACTTTTATCAATTAGCATACTTTCTATATCAACTCTTAACATGATATGAAAATCATACGTAGATTCATCAGACTCAACTCTTATAAGACTTGGCTCAACTACATTTACTGCTCTAAAAAAGTCTTCAGCAGAAACATTTTTTAATGCTTCCGGAAAGCAATCTTTTAAATCACCAAAGTGGTTTTCCCAAAAAATTTTGCTTCTACCAATATGATTTTCATATAATCTTGATTGGGACTCGTGCGCACCAAAACTAACTCCACCAACAGCATAAAAGCTTAAAAAATCTGTTGTCATTGCTGAGCGAGTGTATTCTTCATTAATATTTTGTTCATAAATTCCGTGACCTGCTTCATGTAAAGTACCAAATAAAGATGGATTTATAAAATCTTCATAATATCTTGTGGTAATTCTTACATCATCTCTAGTAAAAGAAATTTCGAAAGGATGAACAGTGCTATCTAATCTTCCCCTGTCAAAATCATATCCAAACTTACTTGCAATTTTTGTAGAGAACTCAATTTGTTTTTCTACAGGATAATTTTTATATAAAAAACTTTTATTTGGTTTTTCTACTTTTGAGGTTTCTTTAAGTATTTCTCCAAGGCCTGACTTTAATACATCAAATAATTTTTTAAGCGATTTTACAGATTCACCTGGTTCAAATCTTTGCATCAATGCATCGTATGGATGCTCTTTAAAACCGATACAGTGAGCTTGCTCAATTGCTATATCAACTTGCTCCTGTAAGAGTGGTTTAAAAATGCTAAAATCTTTTTTTTCTCTTGCTTCAGCCCAAGCATTATGGGCTAAAGGTTCAATTTCAGCTTTTCTAACTTGAATTTTTTCTGGTATTTTATCATGATACTCAATAGCCTCACCTAAATGTTTAAGTGTTTTTCTTTCAAAAGTATCATCATTTAAATTATGAGTTTCATTATCAGATTCATCAAATAATTTTCTCATTTTTGAAGAGAGTAATATTTCTCTTGCTACAGATGTAAGACTTCCTATCTGTGAACCTCTTCCAGATGCCCCTTTTTTTGGCATTTTAGTTCTAGAATCCCAAATCAAAATATTCATAGTGTTTAAGACATCATTAAATTTTTTAATTTCATTATTTAAATTTTCAAATGAAGTTCCCATAAAATCGTATCTAAATTGTTTTTATAATTTAAGAAATAGATAATTTATCATTTTGGTGGTGATTATTTTGCAATATATGAGTATTTTTTAGATTACATTTTATCAACACTGTAATGACAATTTTGTTATTCTTTATTTAAATTAAACAAGATATTTCTCTCAATGTGATTTCAAATTTAAAAACTAATGAGAAAAATTTAATAAAAATGTCAATTGGGGGTTTTGCAACGCAACCCTCTTTTAAAAATCCTGGATATATTCCAAATAATGATGGACAGGCTGTGATTTATCCAGGAATGTTTGGTGTAGTAAATAATATTAAAGTAGGAGATAATGCATTTGGTTGGGCTGGAGATCACGTTGAACCAGGTGTTTCGATAGACTCTGAAAATCCTAATGAGCATTTTGCTTTGCATTATTTGGTATGCACTGGCAATAAAGCTATAGTTAGATCGGGTGAAGCTAAAGGTGCAATTGGCATAGTGACTGGGGAACATGCAAGAAATTTAATCCATTTCGAAAATAAAATTCTAGGTAAGATTTGCATTGGTGATCAAATTGATATCATAACTCATGGTAGAGGATTAAAATTATTAGATTTTCCAAATATTGAAATTAAAAAAATTGACCCAAAACTTTTAAAATCTTTATTTTTAAAAATTGTTAAAAAAAAATTAATAGTCGATGTCGCAATCGAATTACCAATACGTATTATGGGATCTGGAGCAGAGTTAAATTCTGAATACGTAGATCAAGATCTGATGTCTGGTGATCGAGCCTTAATGAAAAAATTAAAAATTGATCAAATGAAACTTGGTGATTTAATCGCTATAAATCATGCTGATCACAGGTGGGGCAGATCATATAAAAAAGATTATGTTAGTATAGCAATTTGCATTCATGGAGATTCTGTAATGTCAGGTCACGGTCCTGGAATTATGACTATAATGACAGGCAAAAAAAAAGATTTAAGTTGGAAAATTAATAAAAAAGCAAACATTAAAAATTTATTAAAAATAAAAATATGAAGATAGAAACTAACGAAAATTTATTAGTTAATGTCAGTGTAATGGGATCTGTGTGTCAACCGAATTTCCAAGGGTTGCCTGCTGAACCGTACCGCTTAGACTCTGATGGTATTCCTTTTCTTTTACCTACATGGGGATCCATAGTTCATAATGTATCTGTTGGCGATTCTGCATTTGGTTGGGAAGCTGATTGTATTCATCCAGGTGTTTCAATTAAATATCCTAGTGAAGGAGGTAACAGAGGTTTAAATATTCTATCATGTGTTGGTAATGAAGCAATTATAATGAATGGTGAAGCTAAAAATTCAGTTGGGTTTGTATCTGGCAAGTCTGGTAGATTCTCTGAACAAATAATTATACATTTCGAAAAGAAAGTAAGGGAGAAGATTTCAATTAATGATAAAATTTTAATAAAGTCATTGGGCGTAGGTTTAAAAATAAAAAATTTTGAAAATATTTTCTGCAAAAGTTTATCACCTCAAATTTTTAATAAAATGAATATCAAGATTAAAAATAAAAAACTAAACATACCAGTCACACACATCATACCAGAGCACTTAGTTGGAGCTGGCTCAGGATTAACAAGTGAATCAGGATCTTTACACATTCAAACAACAGATCTAAATGAAATGAAAAAGTATAAACTTAATACTTTGTGTTTGGGTGACTTTGTATACGTAGAAAATTATGATAGCAGTTACCAACATGGTTTCTTAAGAAAAGCTTGGTCAATAGGTATTGTAGGTCAAACTAATGGTCCAAGAGCCGGTTATGGACCGGGTCTTACTATATTAATGTCATCAAAAACAAATGATGGAATTCCAAAATTAAACAGTAACGCAAATATTGTAAATTATTTAAAATTTAAAAAATAATTTTATGCAAAATATAGATATGACATTAGTCAACTACAAAAATTTAGAAAATTTTGTACTTAATTCTTTTTTAGCAATGGGATTAAGAAATGAAGATGCAAAAATTTTTACTGACGCTTTGATGTTTTCAGAACTGAGATTTCATAGCGGTCAAGGTCAAGGAGTTCAAAGAATAACAACATATTACAAAAGAATTAAAAATAAAGAAGTAAACATAAATATTGATTTAGATATTGTAAAAGAAAGTTCTTCCTTAGCTTTGGTAGATGCAAAAAATGGAATTGGAACAGTACAAGCATCTAAATGTATGGATATTGCGATTACAAAAGCAAAGAATGAAGGCATAGGTCAAGTAATTATAAAAAATTCAACTCACTTTGGTTCTAGTTCAGTTCATGCAGTAAGAGCAACAAAAAAAAATTGTATTGGAATTGCGTATACAAATGCAGGACCCGAAATGGCCCCATGGGGATCTAGAAGTGGAGGCGTTGGAACAAATCCATGGGGTATTTCTTGTCCTACTAATAGAGGTTATCCTTTAATTTTAGATATAGCATTAACGACAGCTGGCAAAGGAATGATGAGATGGCATGAAAGAGAGCAAATACCAATGCCAAACGATTGGGCTCTCACCAAAGAAGGTGAAGAAACAACCAATCCTTCTGATGCTATGGATGGTTTTTTATTAGGTATTGGAAAATATAAAGGTTATGGTTTATCGTTTATGACTGATATCTTAACAGGAGTTATAAGCGGTGGTGGATATGGATTAATACCATACTCCAATCCAAAAAAACTAGATGTTTCCCATTCATTAACAGCGATAAATATAGAGTGGTTTATGGAAATTTCTGATTTCTATTCACGCATAAATGATTTTGTTGATACGCTTAAAAAATTGCCACTTAGACCTGGTTTTGATGAAATTTTAGTTCCTGGCGATCTTGAGAATAAAAGAGTTAAAGAAAAATTAGAAAAAGGAATACTAATTGATAGTGAAGTAATAGATTCTTTTAACATTTTAGCAAAAGATTTAAATATTGATAAACTCAAAATTTAATAAAATGAATGAATTTAAAAAAATAAAACCATTAAGTAATAATTTTTATAATCAGACAAGAAAAATGTTGCTTAGACTAATAGAAGAAAAAGATCTAGATGGATTTCTTATTACTAACCCTGCAAATATTTTTTATTTTACAGGTTTCTTTTATGTAACTAATGAAAGGCCATCAGGTTTTTTTTTAAGTAAAGAAAATAAAAGTAAATTGTTTATTCCTCTATTAGAAAAAGAAAATTCAGAAAACACAATTATAGATGAAATATTAATCTATGAAGAATATCCAGGAAAGATGAATCCTTATTCATTTATGGCTGAAAATATTAATGAAAAAAAAATTGGTACAGACATAAATAAAATAGATATTATAGAATTAATCAAAAACAGATTTGAAATACTAGATTATAAAGTCAATATAAATTATTTCAGATATCAAAAACTAAAAGAAGAGATCGATATAATTACTGAAGCAGCAAAGTATGCTGATTTAACCCTTGAATATTTAAAAGAAAATGGGAAGGAATTGATCAATAGTGAAACAAATGAAAGAGAATTAGTGAAAATTTGTACTGAAGAAGCAAAAAAAGAAATGTTAAAAAACTTACCGGCTGATTTTGATGAAACACCATGCAATGTAGTAGCCACTATTCATTCAGGACCAAGAGGAGCGTTTCCTCATGGCAAATCATTAAGCAGAGTACCAAAAAGAAATGAAACATTAATTTGTGGTGTTGGAGCTTGTGTTGGTGGTTTATACGCTGAATCTGGAGTAACTTTTATTCTTGGTGAGCCAAGTCATGATCAAATGGATATTATAAAAACAATGAAAGAAGTTAATGATGAGGTAATTAAAAACCTTAAAGAAGGAACTGAATGTGAAAATATTAATGAAATTGCAACAGCAATATACAAGGAGAGTGGTTATTTCGAATTTGTGAGACATCGTATAGGACATGGTATGGGATTTGAAGGACATGAAGCTCCTTGGTTATCGCCTGGAGATAAAACCATATTAAAAAAAAATATGATTTTTTCAAATGAGCCAGGTATTTATAGACCTAATATTGATGGATATAGAACTATTAGCTCAATGATTGTGGATGTAAATAATGGAAAACAAATATCAAACTTTTTAGATAAAAGTATTGATTATAGAATTATAAACTTAAACTAAAGGATAAAATACATGCCAGAAGCAGCACCTTGGAAATTTAGAAAAATAATTAAACCACTTTTTGATTTACAAAAAGAGAACATATTATTTAAATGCAGGGTAATTGAAACAAAATCTCTTAAAGTAATCGAAAATGGATTTGTTGAAATAGATAATGGTAAAATAATAAAAGCAGGTTCTCAATCTGATTTAGACATTAGTGCAAATTCCAAAAAAGTTTTAGAACTTAAGGATCATACAATTTTACCTGGACTAATGAATTCGCATGCCCATCTTGCTTGGGATGGAACACATGATTTAGCTCAGCAGTCACTTGATGATCCATCTGAAATTTCAGCTTATAAATCTTGTGCGAATATGTTGAAATCATTGAGGGCAGGTGTAACTCTTGTAAGAGATCTAGGAATGAACAAGTCTAATATTTTTGCTAAGCAAGCAATAGAACAAGGTATATATCCAGGTCCAAGATTAAAAATATGTGGAGAAGCTATAGTACAAACTGCAGGACATACATATTGGTGTTGTCGTGAAGCTTCTGGTGCTGATGAAATGCGAAGAGCAGTACGAGAACAAGTTGGAAGTGGTGCAGATCTAATTAAAATTATGGCGTGCCATGATACTCTTGAATTTACCGATGAAGAATTAGAGGCAGTTATCGATGAGACTCATCGAAATGGATTATATATTACCGCACATGCTACTTTTGATGCAGCAATTAATAGAGTTACTGATTTTGGAATAGATTGTATTGAACATGGAGGCCCTATGACAGATGCAACAATTGAAAAAGTTGCAAAAAAAAATATTCCAATATGTACAACTTTTTCACCAGTAGTAATGCAAAGTAAGGAAGAAATTGCAAGACAGTATAATATTCCTGAATGGAAAATAAAAGAACGACAAAAAATTGTTAAAGATAAATCGAGATTTGATTCACTTGTTAAAGCAAGTAAAGCAGGCATTGACATAATTTTTGGAACAGATGCAGGGTCACCAGTTGTACCACATGATGCTATAGTTCCTGAAATGAAGTTTATGATTGATCTTGGTGTAGTTAAAGATAATTTAGATGCTATTCAATCTGCTACTTATAGAGCAGCAAAAGTAAATAAAATTGAAGACAAATTAGGATCAATTGAAATTGGTAAAGATGCAGATCTTATTATTGTGCAAGGCAAACCTGATGAAAATATAGATGACTTATCTAATGTAAAACAAGTTTATATTCATGGAAGTAGATTAATATAGTGAGCATAGTTTTTAATAAATCTAAAGAAATATCGCTAGACGATGAGACATTAAGATCAGATCTTTTAAAAATAGCTTCGGGTATGGATAATGTAATAGCTTTAGGAAGAGGAGATCCAGATTTTCACACACCGCGACATATAGTTGAGGCTGCGAAAAAAGCCCTTGATGAAAACAAACATCATTACACACCTCCAACTGGACTGCCAGAATTGAGAAAATCTATATCTAAAAATTTTGAGCTAAAATATAATTTAGATTATTCTGAAGATGAAATAATTATTACAGCTGGTGTTCAAGAAAGTATTGCTCTTGCAATGATTTCATTATTAAAAGCAGATGATGAAGTCTTAATTACCTCACCAAGATTTACTACATATGATTTAACAGTAAGGATGTGTAATGCTAAACCTGTACCTGTTCATACATACGAAAAAGATAATTTTGCATTAATGCCAGAATTAATTGAGCAAAAAATTACTAAAAAAACTAAGTTGCTTGTTCTTGTTTCACCAAATAATCCTACAGGTGCTGTAACACCTCCAAATAATATTAAAAAAATTGCTCAGATAGCAATAGATAATAATTTAATTGTAATATCAGATGAGATTTATGCTGACTTAATTTATGATTCGCATGAACATCTATCAATTGGTTCACTTGAAAAAATGAAGGAAAGAACATTAACACTAAATGGTTTTTCTAAAACTTATGCTATGACTGGTTGGAGAGTTGGATATATTGCAGGTCCGAAAGATATTATAAATAAAATGACAGAAATAAGACATGCCTTATCAATAAATTCATGTACATTTTCTCAATATGGAGCTTTAGCTGCTTTAGATGGTCCTCAAGAAGAGATTAATAAAATGAAAAATGAATATAATGAAAGAAGAAAGTTTAGCATGAAAGCCTTAAGTGATATTGGTTTTACTTATGGTGATCCAGGAGGTGCTTTTTATATTTATACAAATGTATCAAATTCAAATATGACTGCTTCAAACTTTTGTAGAGAATTACTTGTTAATACTGGTGTTCTTATGTTTCCTGGCATTTTGTTTGGCGACGAAGATGATAAGTATATACGCTTATCTTATTTACAACCTATTGAAAAAATAGAAGATTCGATGACAAGGATAAATAATTTTTTAAAATGATCAAAAATGGAAAAGATAAATTTGTTGGAATTCAAATAAGTCCGATTTCATTTATTGATGAAGGAATTGATAATGTATTAGATACATTACAAAAACGTGTTGGTGTAAATGTTCTATTAATTGGGACTGTTTCATGGCTAGGATTAAAATCGGGAAGATCAGTGTCTTGGGAAATAGACGGTTGGCCAGATCATGGAATTCCTGAACCATTTTCAATGAAAGGTGGTGCATATTTTGATCCAGATCCTAAATTTTATAATAAAACTTTCATAAAAAATTTTAAAGCCCAAGACAAAGAAATGAAAAATAAAGATATTTTAAAAATGGTTATTCCTAAAGCAAGGGAAAGAGGAATGAAAATTTTTATTGAATTAATGGAACCCTTCTTCAATTATGCAGGTCATGGATCTGCCACCGGAGTAGATATTCCAAATTTAGTTCAATGTATGGAAATAGATGTTTTTGGAAAAATTGGTAAATCACCTTCCACAAGTAATAAAAATTATAGAAATTGGATCTTATCAATGATCGAAGATCAAGTTGCAAATTATGATATTGATGGTGTTATGTGGTGCAATGAAAGATATTCACCTCTTGATCAATTATTTCAAGGAAATGAGCCTGGAGACTTTTCTGAAGATTTTTTAATAGAAGCTAAAACTCATAATTTAAATATTGAAAAAATTAGATCCTCACTTTTGAAATTATATGAATTCTTTCAAGAAACTTTAAATGGAAAGAACTTTGTTGATGGAAACTTAATTGAATTTTTTAGGATTTTATTTGATAAACCCGAAATTTTAGAGTGGGAAAAATTTTGGCTTAAAAGGAACAAAGATTTAGACAAAGAAATTTATGGTTTAGTAAAATGGATAAAACCTAATTTATCTTTTGGGTTAAATGTATGGAATAGAAATCATTTTAATTTTATTAGAAAAGTGCAGTGGCCTTGGAAAGAACAGGTAGGTTATTCTGATTGGGTAAAACCTATAACTTATCAGCATCAATCAGGTGAAATATTTCATAGAGAAATAAATATATTTGGAAAAACAATCTTAAATGAATTATCTAATTCTGAGTTGGTTTCATCTTTTTCTAAAATTTTAGGAATTAATGAAACTAGCTTAGACAATCTTATAGAAAGAGGATTAGATCCAGATACATATATTTATACTCAATGTGCAGATGCAGTCAGGGGTGTTGATGGTGGCTCCAAAGTATATATGGGCATTGGTATCGATGCACCAAGATCATCAAAAGAACAAGCAATCTGTACGCCAGATATTGCATATAGATCGGTTTTAGCAACTTATAAAGCTGGAGGAGAAGGGATAGTGTTGTCACCAAATTATGCATCTATGAAACTTTCAAATCTTGATGGAGTTGCAAAAGCTTTAAAAGAACTGAAAATTTTTAAGTGATGATTATTAATTGTGACTTGATTATAAAAAATGGAAAAGTTTTTGAGAAAAATAGATTTAAAAAAAACCATATTGTAATCAAAGATGGTAAAATTTTTAAGCTAACAAAAAATATAAAATCATTTAAGTCCAAAAAAATTATCAATGCTGATAAAAAAATTGTTATTCCTGGAATAATTGATATTCATTTTCATGTTAGAGCACCATCATTTCCTCAAAGAGGTACAGTTCAAAGTGAAACTAAAGCTGCCGCGAAGGGTGGAATAACTACACTTTTTGAAATGCCTATAAGTAATCCGTGCATGTCAAATGCTAAGGTGCTCAACGACAGAAAAAAACATTTTGATGAAAATACTTACATTAATTTTGCTATGATTCCAGCTTTAGGAAAATTCAATGATAAAAATCTAAATGGATTAATAAATAGTGGGGCTATTGCTTTTAAAGTTTTTACAATTGCTCCTCCACTTGATAGAAAAAGTGAATTTGAAGGATTGTGTTTTACTGAAGAAAAAAATATTCTCAAAGCATTAATACATGCAAAAAAATCAAATTTAACGACAATTTTTCATGCTGAAGATCAGAATTTACTTGATCATTTTGAGAAAAATCAAAAAAATTTTAAAAAAAATAATCCAGCAATGCATAATGCTATGAGACCTGCTGTTGTAGAAGCAAGTGCAATTGAAAAAATATTAAGGTTAAATTCAATTGTGAAAACTAAAGTTCATATTGCTCATGTAACTTCAGAACTATCTTTA
>CACGRD010000019.1 GCA_902575375.1 uncultured Alphaproteobacteria bacterium | reverse complement strand
ATAAAAAAATTATGAGTAATGCTTCTAACAATGCAATTTTTATGCATTGCTTACCAGCAAAAAGAGGAAAAGAAGTAACATCAGATGTTCTAGATGGCAAAAATTCTGTTGTATTAAAGCAAGCAAAAAATAGAATGTATATTCAACAAGCAATATTAATTTATGTACTTAAAGAATAGTTTAATTTTAATTTTGCTTATTACTATATCTTGTCAACCAGTTGAAATATTAAAACCAATTGAAATTGATACATCTAGATTTGAAAAAATATCAATAAATGCAGAACAGATTCAAGTTAATAATAAATACAATTCAGTATTTTCCAAATCAAACATTGAAGATCAAATAAAAAAAACTCCAATTAATTTAATGACCGAATGGAATAGTCAAAACATTCTTAAACTTGGAAGTGAAAATATGTTAGTTATAAACATTTTGGATGCATCTATTAAAAAAACAGAAATAATGAATATTGGTGCAAAAAAATATGAGGAAAGAACTATATTTAATTATGAGTTATTTTATTTAGTTGAATATGAACTTTATGACAGCAGCGGTTTTTTAATAGCTAATACAACAGTAGAGACTTCAAGATCTACAACTTCTCAAAAATATATTTCTTTAAATGAAACTGAAATAATTATTAACGATTTATTAATTTTAGGAATGAAAGATTATATAAATGAAACTAAAAACCAATTATCAATTTATATGAGAGATTATTTGAGTCTTTAACTTCTCCAAAAATTCATAGATAATAAAACCAATACTGTAAAAATTTCTAATCTTCCAATAATCATAGTAATTGCTAATATCCATTTGGCTCCATTATCTAGAAAAAAATAATTTCCACTTGGACCAATAATTTCACCTAAACCGGGACCAACATTTGATATTGCAGAAGCTGCTGCTGAAAAGGCAGTTAGAAAATCTAAATTGAATAAACTCAAACTTACTGCGGATAAAATAAATAAAAAAATGTACATAAAGAAAAAACCCATAATTGAGTTATAAGTATTTTCATTAACTGTTTTACCATTAAATCGCATAACCAAGACTGCATGAGGTTGAGTTAATTTTCTAATTTGTGTAATTGCTCCTCTAAACAAAATTTGTAATCTAAATATTTTAATTCCACCAGTGGTAGATCCAGCACATCCACCAACAAACATAATAATCATTATTATTACAATTCCAAAACTTCCCCAATTAGAAAAATTACTACTAGTATAGCCAGTACCAGTTAAAATTGATGTGATATTGAATAAAGCAATTCTAAAAGCAGATATTGTGTCTATAGATTGATTAGTAATTAACCAAATTGTCGTTAATAAAATAACTATAAACAGAATTAGAAAGAATAATTTTATTTGATCGTCTTTAAATATTAACTTTTTTTGATTGTGTAGAAATTGTAAATATAAGACAAATGGCAAACTGCCAATCAACATAAAAATAACACTTATAATCTCAATTTGAAAAGAATTAAAATATAAAAAAGATTCATTGTAATTAGAAAATCCACCAGTTGAAATTGTCGTCATTGCATGAATAATTGAATCAAAGCCTTTCATTCCATTTACAAAATATAAAAAGGCACAAATGACTGATAAAATTACGTAAAGTAGAAATAATTCAATTACAAATCGATTAACTTTAGGGATAGTTTTTTCATAAGGATCATCATGTTCCATGTGTAACAGCTGCATTCCACCAATTTGTAAAGTTGGCAATATAGCCATTGCAAGAACAATAATTCCTATTCCTCCAAACCATTGAAGAAGAGATCTCCAAATTAATATACCTTCTGATAAGTTTTCTAAATTATTAATAACCGTTGCGCCAGTTGTAGTAATTCCACTCACAGATTCAAAAAAAGCATCCGTATATGATAGTGAAGACGATGAATACACAAATGGAATTGCACCAAAAAGAGATATTACTAACCAAGATGAAATTGTTAACAAAAATGCCTGTCTAATTCCAAGCTTAATATTTTTTTTTCTAAATGAAAAATATAAAATTATACCTATAAAAAATGTGATTAAACTAGAATAAAAAAACTGTAACCATTCATAATTGCCATAATAAAGATCAAAGCACATTGGTATTAGCATTGCCAATGCTTCAATACATATTAGTAAACCGATTATGTTTAATATCGACCTAAAGTCTCTCATTCTTTTTTATAAATTAATTTAATTCGTTATTTTCAAATGGTGTATCTAATGAAAATTGAGGAATTTGAACATCAAAAGTATTCCCATTATCATTTTGCATCTCGTAAGTTCCTTCCATAAAACCAGATGAAGTAGTTAAAGGAGTTCCACTTGTGTATTCAAATTTTTCACCAGGATTAAGTACAGGCTGTTCTCCAACAACACCTTTTCCGCGTACTTCTTGTAATGTGCCATTAGCATCAATAATTTTCCAATGTCTGTTTACAAGTTGCACTTTTTCTTTGCCTTGATTATCAATTGTTACCTTATATGCCCATACATAATGCTGATCTTCTGGTTCAGATTGATCTTCTAGATAATATGGTTTTACAGTAATGTTTATTTTTTTTGTTGTTTTAGAATACATTGAAGAAAGCTCAATATACCAAAATTATTATAAACAAAAGTTAATTTGTTTTTTTTATTTCTACTCTTCTATTTGCCGGTTGTTTAGTGTCATCCGGAGTATTTACAGCTAAAGATTCTTCACCTTTGCCTAAAATTTTAATACTATTTTGATTAATTCCATAATTAATTAAAATTTCTTTTACAACTTCAGCTCTTTTAATAGATAATGATAAATTATATTTATTTGTTCCTTTAGTATCAGTATGTCCAACGACTAGATACTCATTAATAACACTTCCATAATTATTTAAAAATTTTTTTATTTTATCTTTACTTACTTCAGATAAATTGAATTTATCAAAATCAAAATATATTATTTGTATTAATTCTTTATTTTCATTTTTAGTAACAATTGTTACTTCATCTTTCGTTTCATTTTCTAAATTATTATTTTTATTTGTATTTTCCTGTTTATTTTCTTGAGTAGATATTTTTTCATAAATATTATGTATAGCGTTCAGGAAATCATTCTTGCAACTATTAATATCCCATGTTTGCCAATTTTCCTCCTGTTGCTCTGACCAGCAGTCTAATGATGAGATTGCTTTTGCTAAATTAAAAGGATCAATTTTTTTTGCATCTTTATAAATTGTCATAAGGTTATCATATGCAATTTTTATTTCATTAATATTTTCCTCTGGCAACTTCCAATATGAAATTTCTTCAGGATATATTTCATCAGTTTCTAAACTCTTGAGAGCTTTTTCAGAATATAATTTTGCTGAATTCCAATCATGCATCTCTTCTGCTTCAAAAGTAGCTCTTTTTTTGTATTCGGACAATAAGTGTTCTTGAAAGTTTCTTGGTTTATTAGTTTCCATAGTAGATAGTTCTTTATAGCTAGCAGAGCAACCCGTTAAAAAAATTAGAATAGAGATAATTGATATTAAATATTTAAATTTCATAGATTTTCATTATCAAATTTTGCTGTCAAAACTAAGACTAAATTTTGACCGAATTAAGGTCCACCATTTTCTTTGTATCACACACATTTTATTATTGCGGAGTATTTAAAGATTAAATACAGAATTATCATATTTATTTAAGGAGTTTATGATGATTAAACATTCTACGTCAGTGGATCAATCGGACAGAAAGGTTCCCTACAATTTAAGACAAAGTGGTCCTACACCAGTTCAAATGCTTATTTCAACAAGAGTGAGAAAATCACCTTATTGGCATTTGTCAATGGAGGCGGGATGTTGGAGAGCAACAGTTTATAATAGGATTTATCATCCAAGAGGTTATGTAAAACCGGAAGATGGTGGAGCAATGGTTGAGTATGAAGCAATTAAAAATCATGTTACCATGTGGAATGTTGCAGTTGAAAGACAAATTCAAGTTAAAGGGCCTGATGCTGAGGCTTTTGTCGATTATGTTATAACAAGAGATGCTACAAAAATATCTCCAATGAGAGGAAGATATGTGATTCTTTGTAATCAGTACGGCGGTGTTTTAAATGATCCTATTCTTTTAAGAATTTCAAAGGATGAGTTTTGGTTTTCTTTATCTGACTCAGATATTGGTTTGTATTTGCAAGGTGTAAATCATGATAATAGATTTAATGTCCATATTGATGAAATTGATGTAAGCCCAGTTCAAATTCAAGGACCTAAAGCGCATGCTTTGATGAATGATTTAATAGGCGATCAAGTTAAAGTTGATGAAATGCCATTTTATGGACTTGCTGCTGCTAAAGTTGGTGGAAGAGATTGTATAATTTCACAAACTGGTTTTTCTGGAGAAGCAGGATTTGAAATATACTTATATGATTCAACGAAATATGCTGATGATATGTGGAATGCTGTTTTAGAAACAGGAAAAAAACATAATCTTATGGTTATAGCACCGGCTCATCACCGTAGAATTCAAGCGGGCATTCTATCTTGGGGCCAAGATATGGATAATCAACACAATCCTTTTCAATGTAATCTAGGTTATCAAGTATCTTTATCTGGTAAGGGTGAGTGGAATAAAACTTCTGACTATGTTGGTAAGGCTGTCCTTGAAAAGATGAAGGCTAAATTAAAAGAAGGAAAAAAACCATATAAGCTTCAGTTAGTTGGATTAAGCTTAGGAGGAAAACCTATCGAAGAATATGCTCCTGATTTTTGGCTTGTTTCTGAAGATGGAAATGAACCCTGTGGATTCATAACATCTCCTTGGTATCATCCTGAACAAGGAAGGAACATTGCTATGGGTTATGTACCATTTGATGGAACTCTAAATAAAAATGGTTTTCCTATTGGAAATTATGGTCGCAAATTCAAGGTTCATCTACCTGATCAATATGCAGATACACCTGGTGTACCAGTAGATGCAGAAGTTGTGCCAATTCCTTTTACTGAATCACACAACTCAAATACTAGAGAAGTAGTAGATAAATAAAATATTTTAAAAAGCTCTATTTAATGAAATAGAGCTTCTTTATTTTAATAAAGCTTTTATTCTATCAATAGAGATATAACCAACAACAAGTTCTTCATTAACAAAAAAAGTAGGAGTACCTCGAGCACCTGATCCATTAGCTAAAAAAGAACTCATTCTTACGATATTATTAACACTTTCTTTTGTCATATCGATATTTAATTTAGCATCATTTAATTCAAGATTTTCAATTATTTGTTTTAGTTTTGCATTATTTAAATTTCCTTCAACTTCAAACAATGCATTATGAAAATCGATACCTTTGTTCTGCATGTTTGCAGCTATAACCATATTTGCTAGTAATTTAGAAGACTCACTTAAAATTGGATGTTGTAAGAATATTATTCGTGTATCTTTTCTTTCACTAGCAATCTGAAGTAATTCAGGATGAACTTTTTTACAATATCCGCAAAAATAATCCATAAATTCAATAATGGTATTGTTTGCATTTTCATCACCAATTTGAACAATTCCTTCTTCAGGAATAACATCTAAAATTTTTAAATGAAAAGGCTTAGACTCATCAAAAAACAATTCTTTAAGAGTCATTTCAGCCTTTATAGGAAGACAAATAAACGCACTCATTATAACCACCAAAATTATTTTTTTAAAGTATCTCATGATTGACCCACCTTATTTAATATGATTAATGAAGTACAGTATTAAATAGTAATAATGAAATCAAAGTCAAAAGTAGTTGTCATCGGTGGAGGTGCTGTAGGCGTTAGCACTCTCTATCATTTAGCCAAAAAAGGTTGGTCAGATGTAGTCCTGGTTGAAAGAAAAGAATTAACCTCAGGATCAACATGGCATGCAGCAGGTTTACTTCCATTATTCAATATGAGCTATTCAGTAGGTCAATTGCATAAATACGCAGTCAAACTTTACAAAACTCTTGAAGAAGAAACAGGACAAAAAGTTGGTTTTAGTGTGGTTTCAAATATTCGTTTAGCAACTACTCAAGATAGAATGGATGAGTATTATCAATATTCAGGAGTTGCAAAAACAATAGGTGTAGATGTTAAATTTTTAACACCTGAACAAGTAAAAGAAATTTGGCCCCTTTGTAATACAGATGGATTGATAGGTGCAATTCAACATCCTGAAGATGGATACATTCAACCAGCCGATCTAACTCAAGCTCTAGCAAAAGGAGCAAGAGATAAAGGTGCAGAAATTTATAGAAATACTTCTGTAACTGGTATTAAAAAAAATAAAGATGATTTATGGATTGTAGAAACTGATAAAGGTTCTATTGAATGTGAGCATGTAGTGTCATGTAGTGGTAATTTTGCAAGACAAACTGGAAAGATGGTCGGACTTGATATTCCAGTTATACCTGTTGAACACCAATACATAGTGACTGACGATCATCCTGAAATATTAAAAAGAAAAGAACAAGGACTTCCTGAAATGGGAGTCTTACGAGATTCTGATAGTTCTTGGTATATGCGTGAAGAAAGAGGAGGATTGATATTAGGGCCTTATGAAAAAGGAGCACCCGTTTGTTATGTAGATGGACCTGACAAAGAATCTGAATTTGAATTATTTCAAGAAGACCTGGAGCGTTTAGAGCCTCACATTGAATCAGCAATGCACCGTGTTCCTATTTTTGGAGAAGTTGGAGTTAAAAAAGTTTACAATGGTGCTATTTGTTATACACCAGATGGAAGTCCAATTGTTGGACCGGCATGGGGACTTAAAAATTTCTGGTTAAATGAAGGACATAGTTTTGGAATTACTGCAGCTGGTGGAGCAGGATGGCAAATTGCCGAGTGGATAGTAAATGGTGAACCTACAATTGATATGTTAGGTGTAGATCCTAGAAGATTTGGTGATTATGCAACAGAGGCATATTTGATTAAAAAGAATGAAGAAGCTTACGCGAATGTCTTCACTGTACACTATCCTGATGAAGAAAGAGAAGAGGGACGTCCATTAAGACAAGCTCCTTGTTATGATAGATTAAAAAATCTTGGTGCAGTTTTTGGTCAAAAGTTTGGTTGGGAGCGTGCTAACTGGTTTGCACCTTCAAAAGAATTACAAAAAGATGATTGGTCATTTAGAAGATCAAAATGGTTTGAACATGTAGGCAACGAGTGCTTGAATGTTCAGAATAATGCTGGCCTTTTAGATATGACAGCCTTTGCTAAATGTCGGATTTCAGGACCTGGTGCAGAAGAATTTCTAGACTACTTAGTTGCAAACAAAATCCCTAAAAAAATTGGAAGAGTTAATCTTTGTCATGCACTAAATACTGCTGGAGGAGTTCACTCAGAATTTACAATTGCGAAAGAAAAAGAAAATTCGTTTTATTTAGTTTCAGCTGGAGCATTTCAACGATTAGATCATGATTGGATTCATAAATGGATGCCCAAAGATGGAACAGTATTTTATGAAAACCTAACTAACAGTATGGGTGTTCTTGTGTTAGCAGGACCTAAATCAAGAGATATTCTTTCCAAAATTACAAAGACTGATTTATCTAATGAAAATTTCCCATGGTTATCCTCAAAAAAAATCAATGTAGGTTTAGCCCCTAGTATTGCTATGCGAATGAATTTTGTTGGAGAACTCGGATGGGAATTACATCATCCAATTGAATATCAAAACCATATTTTTGATAAATTGATGGAAGCAGGAAAAGATCACGGGCTTAAACCATTTGGTATTAGAGCGATGGAAAGCTTACGTGTTGAAAAAACCTACAAATTGGTTGGTACCGAAATGTCTATAGAATATGCAGCTTTTGAGTCTGGATTAGAAAGATTTGTACATTTAAATAAAGGGAATTTTATTGGAAGAGATTCTCTTGTTAAATGGCAGCAAAATGGTTTTAAAAACAAAATGGTAACTTTAGAGGTTCATGATGTTGAAGATGCAGATGCTTTGGGTAATAATCCTATTTATAATAATGGAAAAGTTATAGGTCGTGCGACAGGAGGTAACTATGGTTTTAGAGTGAAAAAATCATTAGCTATTGGTATGGTGGATCCTCAATTTGCAGATGTCGGTCAAAAATTAGAAATGGATATATTAGATAAAAAATACAATGTAACAGTTATAGAGGATAGCCCTTATGATCCTAAAAATGAAAAACTAAAACAATAGTATGAAGTTACTTGTCACCGTAAAAAGAGTCATAGATTATAATGTTCAAATCAGAGTTAAAGCTGACGGTTCTGGAGTTGAAAAAGATAATGTAAAAATGTCCATGAATCCTCCTGATGAAAATGCGGTAGAGGAGGCTTTAAGAATAAAAGAAGCTGGTAAAGCAGATGAGATTATAATTCTTTCTGTAGGTAATGATAAGGCTCAAGAAACTATTCGAACTGCATTAGCAATGGGAGCTGATAGGGGTATACATGTTAAAACGGACAATGATTTAGAACCTCTAGCTATTTCTAAAATAATTTCTAAAGTTGCAGAAGAAGAAAAACCATCAATTATTTTAATGGGAAAACAAGCAATTGATGATGATTCTAATCAAACCGGTCAAATGACATCTGCTTTACTGAATTGGCCTCAGGCCACATTTGCTTCTAAAATTGAAATTGACGGACAAAATGCAATAGTTACTAGAGAGATTGATGAAGGTTTGGAAAGGATAAAAGTTTCTATACCATTTGTAGCATCATGTGATCTTCGACTTAATGAACCAAGGTATGCATCTTTACCAAATATAATGAAAGCAAAGAAAAAACCAATTGATATAAAAGAAGCATCTTCACTTGGCATTAATATAGAATCTAGGATTGAACAGATAAAAGTAGAAGAACCACCTGTTAGACAAAAAGGAATCATGGTAAGTGATGTTGCAGAATTGGTTCAAAAACTTAAACATGAGGCAAAAGTAATATGACAATATTAGTATTAGCAGAACATAATAATATAGATATTAAGTCATCAACCTTAAATACTATATCTGCAGCATCGCAAATAGACCAAGACATCCATGTTTTAGTAACAGGTTATGAATGTGAAGAGCTAGCTAAAAATATCTCTAAATGTGAAAAAGTTTCAAAAGTATATTTAGCCAATAATGAAAAACTTAAAAATCCAATTGCTGAAAATATTGAACCTATAGTTGTATCTTTAGCCAATAATTATTCGCACATTATGGCACCCGCAACAACATTTGGAAAAAATATTTTTCCTAGAATTGCTGTTAAATTAGATATTGCACAAGTTAGCGATGTTATAAAAATATTAAGTTCCGATACTTTTATGAGACCTATTTATGCTGGGAACGCTATCGCTACAGTTAAATCAAATGATAAGATTAAAGTAGTAACGGTACGACCAACATCATTTGATCCTGTAGAAACTAGCGGTGGAAAAGAAGAGATTGAAAATATTTCTTTTGATAATGATAGTGGCAGTGTTGAATTTATAGATAGAGAAGAATCTCAATCTGAAAGACCAGAGTTGAGTACTGCTCGAGTTGTCATATCTGGTGGTAGAGGATTACAAAGTGCCGAAAATTTTAAACTTTTAAATGAAATAGCAGATAAGCTTAATGCGGCAGTTGGTGCTTCTCGTGCTGCAGTAGACGCTGGCTATGTTTCTAACGATTATCAAGTTGGGCAAACTGGCAAAGTAGTTGTTCCAGATCTGTATATTGCTGTAGGTATTTCTGGTGCAATACAGCACTTAGCAGGGATGAAAGAAAGTAAGGTAATTGTAGCAATCAATAAAGATGAAGAAGCACCAATATTTAATGTTGCTGATTATGGATTAAATGCTGACCTATTTGAAGCATTGCCTCAATTATCTTCTGAACTAGATAAATTAAATACTATTCAACAATAAATTAATTTATTACAATAAATAAAATGGAAGTAAAACGCGAGTCAATGGACTATGATGTTGTGGTTGTAGGTGCTGGTCCATCAGGCCTATCAACTGCAATCAAACTAAAACAGCTAAACCCTGAAATTAATGTTTGTATATTAGAAAAGGGATCAGAAGTTGGGGCACATATTTTAAGTGGTAATGTCTTTGAAACAAGAGCATTGGATGAACTAATACCAGATTGGAGAACTAAAGATTCGCCAATTAAAACTAAAGTAACAAAAGAAAAGTTTTTATTCTTATCTAAGAATGGTTCGTTAAATTGGCCTACATGGCTTCTTCCTAGTGTTCAAAAAAATCATAAGAATTATATCATTAGTCTTGCAAATTTATGTAGATGGCTTGCAAGTGAAGCTGAAAGTTTAGGAGTAGAAATTTTTCCAGGATTTGCGGCATCTAAAATATTATATTCAGATGATGATCATGTAATTGGTGTTCAAACTGGTGATATGGGTATTGATAAAGATGGTAACAAAAAAGATAGTTTTGAACCAGGTATTAACATTAACGCAAAAGTAACAGTATTTGCTGAGGGTTGTAGAGGTCATTTAGGTAAGGAATTAATTAAAAAATATAATTTATCGAAAGATAAGTCACCACAACAATACGGAATTGGATTTAAAGAAATTTGGGAAGTAGATGAAAGTCAGCATAATGAAGGTCTTGTCATGCATACTGCAGGATGGCCATTAGATAATGCAACTTATGGCGGCAGTTTTTGTTATCATGCTGAAAATAAACAAATATTTTTAGGATATGTAATCGGTCTTGATTATAAAAATCCTTATTTATCACCCTATGATGAATTTCAAAAATTTAAAACTCACCCAGCAATTAAGAAAATCCTAACTAATGGAAAACGTATCGCGTATGGAGCAAGAGCACTTATTGAAGGCGGTATTCAAAGTTTACCTAAAATGTATATGCCAGGCGCATTACTAGTTGGATGTGATGCAGGAACCTTAAATATGCCAAAGATTAAAGGTTCACATACTGCAATGAAAAGTGGAATTATAGCTGCTGAAACAATTAATGATTATTTAAGTAAATCTGTATCTCTTGCAGCATATGAAAATAAATTTAAACGTTCATGGCTTTATAAAGAATTATTTGCAGCAAGGAATGTGAAACCTAGTTTTAATTGGGGGCTAATACCTGCAATAATATTTACAGGAATTGATCAAATAATATTTAGAGGCAGGCTTCCTTTTACCCTACAACACAAACATGCTGATCATGAAGCTTTACAATTAGCAAAAGATTCAAAAAAAATAGACTATCCAAAATACGATGGAATATTTACGTTTGATAAAACCAGTTCTGTTTATTTGACTGGAACTAATCATGAAGCTGATCAGCCAGTGCATTTACAATTAAAAGATAAGGAACTACCAATAAAATTTACTTTAAATGCCTATGATGAACCATCTCAAAGATATTGTCCTGCTGGTGTATATGAGATTGATAAGACAGATATTCAAAATCCTAAATTTGTAATTAATGCGCAAAACTGTATTCATTGTAAAACATGTGATATTAAAGAGCCATCACAAAACATAAATTGGGTTGTACCTGAAGGTAGTGGTGGACCAAATTATGCAAATATGTAATATATTTTAAAATACTTATTTTAATTAAATTGACTCATTTTCATTATGAATAAAAATAAAATTGTATTTACTTTTGCAACAGCTGAAGTAAATTTTATTGGTCAAATATTTATAAAGATTACTGAATTATTAACAGGAAAATTAAAATTAAAAAAATTATATGATGAATACTTATCTGAAAATAGACCACCTGAGCTTTTTTGGGATGATGCAGTAGATAAATTAAATCTTAATTTAATAACTAATTTTAAAGACGGTAGTTACATTCCAAAAAAAGGAAAATTAATTGTTATAGCAAATCACGCTTTCGGAGTTGCAGATGGTGTATCCATATGTTCAGCAATTTCAAAAGTAAGACAAGATTATAAAATGGTTACACATAAAGTTTTAAGACAAGCAGAGGCAGTGGAAGATAAAATATTACCAATTGATTTTAATGAAAATAGAGAAGCCCTATTAACTAACATTAATACACGTAAAGAAGCTGAAAAAGTTTTACATAATGAAGGTGTTTTGGTGCTTTTCCCTTCTGGAACAATAGCAACAAAACAAAACTTAAAAAAGAATACAAAAGCTGACGATGGTGAGTGGAAACAATGGGTATCGAAACTAGTTCTCAAAACTAAAAGCCCTGTGTTACCAATTTTTTTTGACGGTCAAAATAGTCAATTATATCATATTGCTAATAAAATAGGACAAACCTTTAGATATTCTTTGTGTATGTACGAACTTAAAAGAAAAATTGGCGATAATATTTATATGTATTTTGGATCTTTAATTTCATATGAAACTTTAAAAAATATCGGGGATATCAAACAAATTACCGAATATCTTAGATTAACAACATACTCCTTAGATCCACAATTTAACAAAAATTAAATATTTATTTTTTATAACTAGCGCCTTATAGAGCTCTTATGGTAGGTTTTGTTGGGGCACGTGCAAGAAAAAGAAGAAGGAACAGATATTTATTTATTATATTTATTCTGGCAATATTTGGTATTTTTTTCTATTTACCCTCTATAGATTTTACAACAGAAGAAAAACAACCTTTGGATGAAATCATCCCAAGTAATGTTGTCGATGAATCAAGCTTAAGAACTGAAATAGAAGAGTTAAAACTTGAAGTATTTCAAAAAGATCAAAGGTTAAAATTTAGAGATGATCAAATTAAAAATCTTCGCAAAGAAATAAATGATTTAAATAAATCGTTTAACACTGTCAAAAATGATTATGAACAATCCCTTAGCAACATCTCAGATTTAGAGAATAACTCTGAAGAAAATTATTCACAAAATATTGAACAAATAGTTTCACTTGAAAATCAAATTACTGAATTAAAAAAACAATTATCAAAGTATGAAAATTTAGTTCTTAAATTAGAAACTGAATTAGCTAATTCTATATCTTCTGAAAATGTAGAAGAAGTAAATATTGAAAATTCAATATTAAAATCAGAAATTAACCAAATTAAAGAAAAAAATCTTAATTTTGAAAAAGAATTAAATAAATTAAAAACAACAATCGAAAATAAAGATATGGAAATTGAAAAAAAAGATAAGGAACTAGAAGATTTAATTTATTTAAAAGATTTACAACATCACGGTTGATTACTTATTTTTTTTTCTAAATAAATAAGGTTCTACAAAATCTCCAATCCATATCCCTCTTTTCTCCTGTTTTGCTTTTTCTTCTTCTTCAACATAATCTTTTGAATAATAGCGATAAGCTATAGCCCATCCATTCAGAACCATTTCACTATTTAAATCTAAATTATCTTTGTAGCAGATACCAATAAATCTATTATATCGATCCTTACCTTGTGTTATGCACTCAATTTTATTATTACCAATTAATTCCTTTAAGAACTTTGTTGATTCCACACCACAATTCCAGGCTTTACTATTTTTATTACATGTTTGATTTGTTTCAGGGGCGTCAATCGCATGCAGTCTTATTTTATTTTTATTAATATGTATAGTATCACCATCAATTACTTTTGCTTTTCCAAATATAGTTTTACTAGATAATACTGTGCTAAGAGTAATTAAGATAAGAAATAAATTAAATATTAAGATTTTTACTACCATCAACTAATAAATCATAAACATATTTTGCATGTGATCTGTTTAAATGTAAATCTAATGAAGTTTCTTCTTTATCAGTATTATTCCTAATAAAAAGTACTGGAATTTTTATAAATATAGTTTGAACTACAGAAAAATTAGTTTCCAAAATTTTTTCTAAGTTCGCGACAAGAAATTTAGAAAGTAAAATAAATACCTTTTCCCCCTCAAGCCGTAAAACAGTTTTATTAAATGAAACATCAGTTATTGCTGTTTTTTCTGGATTGAGTTTAGATTCTAATAGAGAAATAATTTCATCTTTCTCATTTTCTGGTGTTTCGACTAACCATTCATTTGGACCAAGCCACATAATACTAATATTATTATTAAAAATTCTTACATTTGGTTCTATTGGTAAAACCAGGTTTAATACTGAGCCTATATTTTTCATAAATTCTTTATCTGAACTTTTACCTCGTATATTTATTTTACCTGATAGAGCTCTTTCTTCTATTGTTACTCCATTGTAATTTTTTTTATCTATATTCAAAACATTACTGTAAGTTAAACTCATTGATTAACCCTTTGATTCTCAGGATCTATAAATATTGGACTAGTTATTTCTACCTCAATATTTTCATTTTCCATTGGAGCAATTAAAACACTTCCTTTTTTTTCAAGACCACCTTTAATTAAAGCTAAAGCAAAAGAACATTTTAAATTAGGTGAATAATAACTAGACGTCACGTGACCAACCATTTTCATAGGTGGGGCAGTTATTTCTTCAACCAATTGAGATCCTTCTTCAAGAACTTTATTTGGATCTTTAGTTTTTAACCCAACTAATTGTTTCCTATCTTTTTTAATAGTATCACTTCTATATAATGCCCTTTTACCAATAAAATCATATTTCTTCTTACTAACTATCCAGTCCATATCCAGATCTACTGGTGTCACTGATCCATCTGTTTCTTGACCAACAATAATAAATCCTTTTTCAGCACGAAGTACATGCATTGCTTCAGTTCCATACGGAGTAATATTAAATTCTTTACCTTTATCTATACAAAGTTCCCAAAGATTTTTAGCATAACCAGATGGAACATTTATTTCGTAACACATCTCCCCTGTAAAACTTATGCGCATGACTCTACACTTTATTCCGTCAATATTAATATTCTTAAAACTCATATGAGGAAAATTTTCTTTTGAAAAATCAAAATCTGGAACTAGCTTTTGCATTAATTTTTTTGAATTTGGACCATTTAAGCTTATCGTTCCATAGTTTTCTGTTACGGATGTTAAATATACTTCTAATTCTGGCCATTCTGTTTGTAACCAATCTTCTAATTTTGACATTACTGACGCTGCGTTTCCTGTAGTTGTTGACATGAGATAATGATACTCGTCTAATCTAGTTGTTACACCATCATCAATAACCATCCCATCGTCACCTAACATTACACCATATCGACATTTTCCAATTTCTAATTTTGACCAAGAATTTGTGTAAATTCTATTTAAGAATTCGCTAACATCTCTTCCCTTAATATCAATTTTACCAAGCGTTGATGCATCTAATATCCCTAGACTATCTCTAGTTGCTTTTACTTCTCTATTTAAAGCAGACTGAAAACTTTCATTCCTTTGAGGATAATACCAGGCTCTTTTCCATTGACCTACATCCTCAAATAAAGCTTTATTATCAATATGCCATTGATGCATTGGGCTTGTTCTCTCTAAATCAAAAAATTCTTTAACATGACGTCCAGCAATTGCTCCAAATGTCACTGGCTTATAAGGTAAACGAAATGTTGTCGTACCTAATTCAGAGATTTCAGTATTTGTTAACTCTGATATTATTCCAAGTGCATTAACATTACTGGTCTTACCTTGATCAGTTGCCATTCCTGTAGTTGTATAACGTTTGACATGCTCAATTGATTGAAAACCCTCTTTTAAAGCTAATTTAATATCTTTTGCTGTTACATCGTTTTGGAAATCTACAAACATTTTTGTTCGTGAGATATTTTTCTTTGATGTAATCCAAACATTTTCGTGTTTGCCGTGCTTTAGATCATCTGATTTGTAGTTTACTTCACTAAGTTCATTTTGCTGATTATCATTTAAATATTTATATGTATCTTCTTGAGTTTTTAATAATATTTCATTTAAATTATAATTACCATTGCAACTTCCAACACACAATGTATCTTGATAAACTTCATTAGGAATAAAACTTCCATCTACATCTCTAAATTTAAGTTTTCCTTTTGATTGAGTAAATAAATGAACAGTAGGAGTCCAACCACCACCAATTGCTAAAAGATCGCATTTAATATTAATAGAAGATTTTTCATTATTGTTTTCAGTTTTTATTTTTCTTAATTTAACTTCTCTAATTTTTAATCTTCCAACAGTATCACTAATTTCATAACCTCTTAGTATGGTAATACCTAATTTATTTGCTTTTTTTGGGTAATATCCATCACTACTATCTCTTGTATCGACAATAGCCTCTACTTTTATACCTTGTTCAAAAAAATCTATTGCAGTTTCATAGGCACTATCATTGTTTGTAAAAAAAACTAAATTTTTTCCAGGTGCAACTCCATACTTATTTAAGTATTTTTTTGCACTGTTAGAAAGCATAATTCCAGGCCTGTCATTATTGTTAAATATTATTGGTCGTTCAATTGCGCCAGTTGCTAAAATAACTTTCTTTGATCTAATTTTCCAAATTCTTTCTTTAATATCATTTTTTTTATTTAAACCTTTTTCTGGATCAATTTCTTGCACTGCTAGTAATAAATTATAATTCAAGTATGCAAAACAAGTTGTGTTTTTAACTATTTTTACATTTGAATTTTTAGAAAGTTTATCAACTAATTTATTTTTCCATTCATTAATCGGTAAATTATCAATTTTAATGTCTTGATTTTTTGTAGATAAAATTTCACCACCGAGATCCTCTTCTTGCTCAACTAGTAAAACTTTATAATTTTTATTCGCTGCAATTTCTGCTGAAATTAATCCACTTACTCCTGCTCCAACAATTAGAACATCACAATGATAATGAAAATGTTCGTATTTGTGGGGATCATCTTTTTTTGGAGATTTACCAAGTCCTGCAGCGTGTCTTATAAAAAATTCATATGCTTTCCAAAACTTTGGCGGCCACATAAAGGTCTTGTAATAAAACCCTGCAGGAAAAAATGGAGATAGCAAATCATTTATAGCGCCAGCATCAAATTTCACTGACGGCCAATTATTTTGACTAAAAGCTTTTAACCCATCATATATCTGGACTTCAGTTACTCTTCTATTAGGTTCGGTATATTCTTTGGTCTCAAGCTGAACTATTCCATTAGGCTCTTCACTACCTGCGGTATAAATACCCCGCGGTCGATGATATTTAAAACTTCTTCCAACTAAATGAACATCATTTGCAAGAAGTGCAGAAGCTAGCGTGTCACCTTCAAATCCAAAATATTCTTTATTATCAAAATAGAACCTAACAGACTTATTATTTTCTAGATTTTTATTATTTTTGTATCGCATCTTTATTTTTAAAATCTATCTTTCTTCGATGTTGATAAATTCCCTGATCCAATACTTGGCTCACCTGAAGGAGTAGCTGGAATATTTGCTTTTAATATGGGAGGAGCTTCTCCCATTTTATATACTGCAAGAATTTCATCGGTTGCTGTATTTCTTGCTAAATTAAACCATTGTCTGCATCCATATTCATGGTTCCATCTTTCATAATGAATACCTTTTTCGTTCTTTCGCAAGAATAAATATTCTGCCCATTGATCATCAGAGAGTTCAGGAGGATTTTTTGGTCTTGCAATATGCGCTTCACCTCCACAAGAAAATTCAGCTTGATCTCTTTCTCCACAGTATGGGCAATTTATTAAAAACATGATTTAATGTGCTACGGCAGCTGCACCATGTTCATCAACTAATTCACCACTAGAAAATCTATTTATTGTAAAAGGAGCATTTAATTCATGTGCTTGATCATTAGCTATAGTGTGA
>CACGRD010000018.1 GCA_902575375.1 uncultured Alphaproteobacteria bacterium | reverse complement strand
TTCAGGTGCTGCAAGAAAATATGCTGGTCCAATTTTTGTGAAAAAATTAGTTGAAGCAGCAATGGATGAATTTTCTGAAATCCCAACAGTTTTGCATCAAGATCATGGCGGCTCACCAAAAGATTGTAGGAATTGCATAGAACTTGGTTTTACATCTGTGATGATGGATGGTTCGTTGTTGGATGATCAAAAAACACCTTCAGATTTTGAATACAATGTAAGGGTTACTAAAGAGACAACTGATATGGCTCATGCATTAGGAGTTTCAGTTGAAGGGGAGATAGGTTGTTTAGGATCTTTAGAAACTGGAACAGGTGAAAAAGAAGATGGAGTTGGCGCTGAAGGTAAACTAGATCATAATCAACTATTAACTGATCCTGATGAAGCTTCAGATTTTGTTAAAGCCACAAATGTTGACGCATTAGCTATTGCAATTGGTACAAGCCACGGAGCTTATAAATTTTCAAGACCACCAACTGGAGATATTTTAGCAATAGATAGAATAAAAGAAATACACTCAAAACTTCCAAATACACATTTAGTTATGCATGGCTCATCTTCGGTTCCACAAGATTTAATAAAAACTATTAATGAATATGGTGGAAAAATTAAAGAGACATACGGTGTACCAGTTTCTGAAATTCAAGAAGGCATAAAACATGGTGTAAGAAAAGTTAACGTTGATACTGATTTAAGATTAGCTGCTACTGCTGCAGTAAGAAAATACTTCCATGAGAATCCTTCACAATTCGATCCTCGTAAATATTTATTACTCTCTAAGGATGCTATGAAAGAAGTTGTTAAAAGTAGATTGCAAGAATTTGGAACTGCAGGAAATGCTTCTTCTATTAATTCAATTTCTTTAGGTGCAATGGCTACTAAATATAAATCTGGAGAATTTACAGCAGTCATAAATTAAAATTTTTTTATTGAAAAAATAAATTTTTTATTTCAGAATAATCTAGTGAAAAAAATTTCAAAACTTGATGAATATCTTTTTGATTTAAATGGATACCTTATTATAAATAATGCATTAAATAAAAAAGAACTAAAAGATCTTAATAATATTCTTGATAAGTTAAAAAATATTAAAAACGATCAATGGGCAGGCCATGTTCATGGTCATAATTATGGGGGAAAAGAAGGTTTAAATCTTCAACAAATTTATGAAGCTGGAAAACCATTTGAAAAATTAATTGATCATCCATCATGGATAAATCATATGTTACATTTTGTTGGAGGAAAGGGTACCTTTGATCATCTTCATGGACCTCTTTTTATTGATGAAAACTTTGCCAATATTCGTGGACCTGGTGAAGCTATTGGTATTCATTCCGGCAATCCTGAGGGTTTGCAAAGAAATCATTATAGATATCAAAATGGAAAATTTCATTGTTCACAAGTGAATATTCTTCTTGCACTAACAAATATTGGTCCAGGTGATGGTGGAACTGTTATAATTCCATCTTCACATAAATCAAATATTGTACATCCTGAATTTAAAGATAATAAAATGTTAAAAGGAGGCAAAGTATCTTCAGCAGAAGGAATGACAGGAGCTAAAGAAGTTTATATGAAAGCTGGAGATGCTCTTTTATTTGTTGATTCACTCTGTCATGGATCAGCAAAAAGAATAAATAAAGGTGAAAGAAGAATAGTCGTTTATAGATATGGACCTTCTTGGGGTTTCTTTAGACATCCATACAGACCATCCAAAGACCTTCTATTAAGATTATCAAAATTTCAAAGAAAAATAGTTATGCCTCATCAAAATGTGTTAACACCTAATAATAAATAAAATGGAAAAAATTAAATGGGGTATCATTGGCCCTGGAAATATTGCAAATAATTTTGCTGATGGATTAAAAGGCTCCTATTCTGGACAATTAGTTAGCATAGCGAGTAAAAGTAAAGATCGCAGGAAAAATTTTGGGGACAAATATGATATTCATCCTGATTTTAGATTTGATTCTTATGAAGATATAATAAATTCAGAGCACATAGACGCTATATATATTTCCACACCTCATACTTTACACGCTCAATGGACAATAAAAGCTGCCGGTAAAGGCAAGCACATTCTTTGTGAAAAACCTGGAGCTATAAATTTTAATGAAGGAAAGAAAATTATTGATGCGGTAAGAGAAGCTGGTGTTTTTTACATGGAGGGCTTTATGTATCGTTGTCATCCCCAAATTCCAAAACTAGTTGAGATAATTAAAAACAAAATTATAGGAGATGTCATATCTATTGAAACCTCTTTTGGTTTTGATATGGGTAAAACTATACCTGATCACAGGTTATTTAATAAAAATTTAGCAGGCGGTGGTATACTTGATGTTGGGCTATATCCAATTTCTTTTTCTAGACTAATAGCAGGAGTAGCAACAGGAGATAAATTTTCAGAACCAGAATTTTTAGATGCTGAAGCAAAAATAGGAGCAACAGGTGTTGATGAAATTGCTCATGCAAATTTAGAATTTAAAAATGGTATAAAAGCTAAAGTATCTACGGCCATTAGAGAAACAATGAAAAATAACGCAATTATTATTGGTTCAAAGGGTAAAATTGAATTACCAGACCCTTGGATGCCTGGTAGAGATGGCGGTCCATACCATGCAAAAATTATTATAAATAAAAATAAAAATGAAGAAATAGTTGATGTCAAAGGACCTGAACATCTCTTTTTCTTTGAGGGAGAACTTGCAAGTCAATGTATTGCAAAAGAAAAAACAGAACCTCCTCATCCAGCTATGACTTGGGAAGATACATTAGGAAATCTTAAAGCTCTTGATACTTGGAGAGAGAAAGTAAATTATAAACTACCACAGGATGAAATATGAAGTACGATAGAATAGAAGGAATGGACAAGGACATATCTAAACTTGTAATGGGATGTGATAATCAAGATGATATTAATGAGGCTTCAAAGTTATGGGACCATTGGATTGAAGTTGGCGGCAATATCTTTGATACGGCATTTATTTATGGCGGCGGTAATCATGAAAAAGTTTTAGGACAATGGCTAACAAATAATAATAACAGAGAAGATGTTCTAATTTTGGGCAAAGGTGCTCACACACCTGACTGTAACCCTGAAGCTATCTCAAAACAGTTAACTATTTCTCTTGAAAGAATGAAAACAGATTATGTGGATATTTATATTATGCATCGTGATAATAATGATTATCCAGTTGATGAGTTTATTGATGTTTTAAATATAGAAAAAGAAAAAGGAAGAATAAAAATATTTGGTGGTTCAAATTGGACTATTGAAAGATTTAAAAATGGAAATGACTGGGCACAAAAAAATAATAAACAGGAAATGTCAATATTAAATAATAATTTAGCTCTTGCTAAAATGATTAATCCACTTTGGAATGGATGTTTATCATCAAATGATAATGAAATTTTGGATTATCTTAATACTACACAAAAATCCCATATGTCATGGTCAAGCCAAGCAAGAGGTTATTTTTTAGATGATAAAATTACCAATGAAATAGAAAGAAAAATTACAGAGGCTGAGTCATCTTGGAGAAAACCAGGTGAAAATTCTAGTGGACCTCTAAGTTGTTATGATAGTAACGATAATAAGCAGAGAAAAAAAAGAGCTAGAGAATTAGCAGAAAAAAAAGGTTGCTCTGCGAATAATATTGCAGCAAGTTGGACATTAAGCCAATCTTTTCCATCTTTTGCTTTAATAGGCCCTAGATCAATTAGTGAGTTGAATACCACTCTTCCTTGTTTAGATATAGAATTAAATAAAGAAGAGATAAACTGGTTAAATTTAAATTAATGGAGAAAATTTAAAATGGAAAAAAAAGATATATCAATGCAACTCTATACTACAAGACACTTTCAACCTTATGATCCAATATTAAAATTTTTATCAAATTCAGGTATCGCTAATATTGAACTTTTTGGTTTAGAGTCAATGAATATAGACGAATTTAAATCAATTATGGATCAATCAAATATTACATCGAAGTCTACTCATATTAGTTATGAATCTCTAACAAATCCAAGTGATATCATAAATCGGGCAAATAAAATGAAAATCAAACATGTCATCGTACCTGCTCCTCCAGCAAGAAAAGATGTTGAGTTTAAAAACACATTTAATATGAATGAGGAGGAATGGATGGAATTTGGAAAAAAATTATCTTCTTATGTAAATATTTTTGAAGATGCTGGATTAACTCTTGGTTATCACAATCATTCTTATGAATTCAAACCATTACCAAGTGGAAAGCTACCTATAGAGTGTATAATGAATCATAATGAAAACTTGAAATTTGAAATTGATTTAGGATGGACCATCGCAGGTGGTGCTGACCCTATTCCTTGGATAAATAAATATTCAAATAAAATTATTGCATGTCACTTAAAAGATTTTTACGATCAAAGTAAAAATTTATTAGAACATGAAGAACAATCTGCAGTTGGAGATGGATTTATTGATTGGCAAACACTAATTACTGAAGTCAAGAAAACACCTTGCGAAGTATTTGTTTTAGAGCATGATGATCCTAAAGACTATAAAGAATTCACAATTAAATCACTGGCAAATTTAGAAAATATATAATGAATATTGGTATAGTAGGCTGTGGTAATATTTCTGAGACTTATTTTGAATCTCAAAAAATATTTAATAATTTCAAAATAGTTGCTTGTGCTGATATTAATGAAGAAGCTGCATCAAATGCTGCAACAAAATATAATATTAAAGCAATATCGGTTGAGGAAATTTTAGAAAATAATGAAATTGATTTAATAATTAATTTAACAATTCCTTCAGCTCATAAAGAAATAATAACAAAATCTCTTCTTAGTGGAAAACATTGTTTTAGTGAAAAGCCACTGGCAATGAATTTCCAAGAGGGTCTAGAAATACAAAAACTAGCAAATGAAAAAGGTTTGTATGTTGGTTGTGCGCCAGATACATTTTTAGGAGCAGCAGGGCAAAGAGCTAGAAAATTAATTGAAGACAATAAAATAGGTAAAATTGTTCTAGGAACTTTTAATTTAATGTCTCACGGAATGGAGCACTGGCACCCTAATCCAGACTTTTTCTTTAAACCTGGAGCTGGACCTGTTTTTGATATTGGCATTTATTACATCACTCAATTAGTAAATCTAATTGGACCAGTAAAGCAAATAAATGCAATTAGTGGCACTGCTACAAATGAAAGAACAATAACTAGTCAACCAAGATACGGTGATAAAATTAAAGTTGAAACACCAACAACTCTGATGGGCTCTTTAGAGTTTCAAAACAAAGCAAAAGTTCAGTTTTTTTGCACTTGGGATGTTTGGAAAAATAATCACTCTACAATTGAAATCTATGGACTTGATGGTTCAATGATAGTTCCTGATCCAAATTTTTTTAGTGGTGATTTATTAATTTCTCAAAAAGATAGTGATTGGGAAACAATTAATAATGATAACATGTTGTTAGGTTTTCCTAATAAAAGTGATGGAGAAGGTAATAAAAAAGCAAATTATAGAGGAATAGGTCTCTCAGAAATGATTGATTCTATATCTCATAATCGTAAAGCAAGATGTTCTCTAGAATTATCTCTTCATGTTCTCGAGATTATGGATGGAATTATAAAATCTGCTGAAGAAAATAAATCTTATCAATTATCTACTGCTCCCAATCAGCCTGAAATATTGACAGAAGAAGAAATAAAAAATCTAAAATTATAATTACAAATAAAATTTAATATGATGTTATTCAGTAATTTTTTGATAACTTAATTGATTTTGATCAAATAAAACTTCATTAAATTTTGTAAGATCATTATCAACTTTTTTTAACATTGAGTTAAACTCTGATCTTTTTGTTACTACTAGTGAAATATCAGCAACAATTAAATCAATAACAAAAAATCTATCTTTTGATTCTTTTACCCTCCATGTTACAACAACTGAGCCAGTATCTGAAAAGATCTCCATATCAATTAGAGTAACTTGATTTTTTTGATCGTATTTTGCTTTTGTTAATTCATAGGTCTGGTCTGAATATCCTTGCATCATTGAAGCTATATTTAAAGCTAGATGTCTTTTAAAATTATCGATGTAGATCTTTTTTGTATTTTTATCTGATTTTTTCCAAGCTTCTCCTGCAACAAATTTAGCAATACCTGTACCTGCAAAATTATTATTTATTGTTTTTTCAATTAGAAGAAATCTGTTTTCATTTGAGAGATTTTGATTTTTATAAGCTTCAAGAATAATATCTATTTCTCTTTTTAGCCATTCTGCAGTTTCACCAGAATATAAATTTTTTGAAATAAAGATTATAAAAAAAAATACAATTAACTTAAACTTCATTATTCGAATTCAATGCTAATAAGAGGTAGGGGTGTTAGTTCTGAGTCATCCACATTGTTTATTGCTGCCTTTCGGTTTTGATAATAAGAACTTCTTACTGCTGCATAATAATCTACTGAATTATCTCTTAATGCATTAACTTCATCAATGATTTGTGATCTTGTATCAACTGCATTAACTGCAGTTCTCATTGGCACTAGCCAAGCTTCTCCTTCACTTACTGCATATGCATTAATTGGATCTGTTAACATTGTTAATACCATGCCTGATGTGTCTCTTAGATTTGAAGGCCCAAATAATGGAAGTACAATATAAAAACCATCTCCAACACCCCAAGTTGCAAGTGTTTGCCCATAATCTTCTTCTTTTTCTTCAAGTCCAATCTTTTCAGCAATATCAAATAAACCAAATACACCTACGGTACTATTAACAATAAATCTTCCTGAAGATTGAACAGCGTTTTCAGATTGACCTTGTAATATTTGATTAACAACAACTAATGGAGCTCTTAAATTACTTAAAAAATTATTTATTCCGCTTTGTATTGGAGAAGGTAATTTTTTGTATCCTTTTGCAATTGGTTCTAAAACAATTCTATCGGCTACATTATTAAAACTAAATATAGCTCTATTTAATGGTTCAAAAGGATCATATATTTCATCTTCGATCGTGGTTGTTTCAAAGTCCTCAGAATCAGTATTTACCTGATCTGCATCACTGGCAACTACCTTATATGATAGTAAACTAAAAAATATAAAAAACAGAATTATAATTTTTTTATTCATAGGCTAATAACTAATATCTAAACTATTATTTAATATAGTTTATAAATTACATTATATATATCTCTATTATAGCAAAAAAATGACAGAAAATTCGCAAAATTATCTCGATTTATTGAATAAAGAGCAAAGAACTGCTGTACAACAAACCAATGGATCTCTACTTGTTTTAGCGGGCGCTGGTAGTGGAAAAACCAGGGTATTAACGTTCAGAATCTTAAATATATTAATTAAAAAACTGGCCACTCCAAGACAAATATTGGCTGTAACTTTTACAAATAAAGCGGCAAGTGAAATGAAGTCACGAATCGGAGATGCATTAAATTTTCCTATAGATAATATGTGGGTAGGAACATTTCACTCTTTATCACTAAGAATACTAAGACAACATTATGAAGTAGTAGGATTAAGAAAAAATTTTTTAATTATTGATGTAGATGATCAGTTAAAATTAATAAAAAATATTTGTGAAATTGAAAAAATAGATACAAAAGAAACTTCACCTAAATATTATTTATCAGCAATAGATAATTTAAAAAATAAAGGAATAAGCCCTAATGAATTAAGTGAAAATAAATATCGGAAAAATGATAAAGAAATTCGAAAAATATATAGTATTTATCAGTCTGAACTTCTTCGATTAAATAGTGTTGATTTTGGTGATTTAATTTTATTTTGTATAAAAATTTTTCAAAAAAATAATAGTATATTATCAAAATATCAAAATATTTTTAAATATATTCATGTAGATGAATATCAAGATATTAACCCTATACAGCAACAGTGGATTCAATTTTTATATAAAGGAAACAAAAATATATGTTGTGTTGGTGATGATGATCAATCAATATATTCTTGGAGAGGAGCAGATGTCACAAATCTATTGAATTTTGAAAAAAACTTTGAGAATGTAACAATAGTAAGATTAGAGCAAAATTATCGATCGACTAGAAATATATTAAGCTGTGCATCAACTCTTATTGCTAAAAATAAAGGAAGATATGGAAAAGAATTATGGAGTAAAAATCAGATTGGTGAAAAAATTACTATTAATGGATTTTGGGAAACAAAAGAAGAGTCCATTTTTGTAACAGACAAAATAGAAAATATAATAAAAGAGAAAAAAAATTTAAGCGAGATCTCAATTTTGTTTCGTGTTGCTGCACACACTAGGTCTTTTGAGGAAAGACTAATCAATCTTGGACTTCCTTATAAAATAATTGGAGGATTACGATTTTATGAAAGAAAAGAAATTAAAGATATTATTGCTTATTTAAGATTAACAAATAACCTATCTGATGATTTAGCTTTTGAAAGAATAATTAACGTACCTAAAAGAGGAATAGGAAAATCAACGGTTAGTAAAATTAGTAGCTATGCAAGAATGAATAATATTTCTCTATTTGAGTCCGCACAACAACTGACATTTAAGGGTAATTCTAAGGCCAAGGGAGAATTATATAATTTTACTGATAATATTTTAAAATGGCAAAAGGTTAAGAAGAAATTTGATCATATTGAATTAGCTAAAGTAATAATAGAAGACTCCGGTTATTTAAATTACTTAAAAAAAGAGGAGGAGAACTCAAATAAACCTGACAGTCTATCAAGAATAGACAATTTAAATGAATTTATAGAAAGCTTAAAAGAATTTGAAAATATAGAAGGTTTTTTGGAACATGTATCTTTGGTTATGGAAAACATAACAAACACTTCTGAAGAAACACTAACTCTTATGACAATGCATGCCGCTAAAGGATTGGAGTTTGACTATGTATTTTTAGCCGGTTGGGAGGAGGGTGTCTTTCCAAGTCAAAGATCAATAGAGGAATCAGGTAACCAGGGATTAGAAGAAGAAAGAAGACTGGCTTATGTCGCATTAACTAGAGCAAGAAAAAAAATTTACATTACCTATGTAAATCAAAATAGATATTCTTTTGCATCTCATGATTATAACTTGCCATCGAGATTTATAAGTGAACTTCCAGAAGATAAAGTAGAGATAAACGATTCTAAATATATTCAAGATAATAACTTTTTAGATAATTTTTTAGAAACTGACTCATTCAGTGAAGAAATTATTACACCTGGAAGAAGAAGATTATTAGAAAATTCCAAAAAAAATAATATTGATTGGGATTTTAATCAAGATTTTGAATTCGAAGTTAATATATCTAAAGGGAAAGAAGTTTATCATCAAAAATTTGGCAATGGAAAGATAATAAAATTAGATGGTGACAAAGCTTTGATTGATTTTGAGAATTTTTCTTCAAAAAAGGTGTATTTGAAGTTCTTGAAAATTATAGATTAATTTTTTCTAGGAAATCTTTTTCATTTAAGATCTTTATTCCTAATTTAGTTGCTTTATCTATTTTTGAACCTGCCTTTTCTCCAGCTATTAAAAAATCGGTTTTTTTACTAATACTAGACAATATTTTTGCTCCTTTAGTTTTTGCTAAGTACTTAGCTTCATCTCTTGAAAGTTTAGATAGAGTGCCTGTAAAAACTAAATGTTTATTTGAAAAAAAATTATCAAATGATTTATTTTCTAAATATCTAATAGATAAGTGATTTTTTAAATTTTTAATAGTTTCATTATTTATATCTTTAGAAAAAAAATCTACAATGGAAGATATTGCTTTTGGCCCTAAACCGTCAATATTTTCTAGTAAGCTTATATTATTTGAAGATGAAATAAATATATCTAGTTCTTTAAATTCGTTTGCTAAGATTTCAGCATTAACCTCTCCAATAAATCTAATGCCAAGTGAATAAATAAATTTATCTAAAGAAATTATTTTAGAATTATTAATAGAATTAATTAAATTAGAAAAAGATAATTTACCCCAGCCATCCAATTTTGTTATTTCTGATTCAAATTTTTCAAGATTAAATATGTCTTCTACTTTATTTATATATTTTAAATTAAATAATTGTTTAACTTGTTTCTCACCAAACCCATCAATATTGAAACTTTTCTTGCTGACAAAATGAATTATTCTTCCTATGTTTTGTGAACTACAACCATATGTATTTGAGCATCTTAGTATTGCTTCATCTTTTTCTTTTAAAACATTGCTCTTACAGATTGGACAATTCCTAGGTGGTTTTATTTTAGAATTTATTTTACTATTTTTTTTTACTAATCTAGTAACATACGGAATAACATCTCCGGCTCTTTCAATTTCAACAAGATCTAAAACATTTATATTTTTTTTATTTATTTCATCAAAATTATGTAAAGAAGCATTTGATATAATCACACCGCCTAAATTAACAGGTTGCAATCTTGCTACAGGAGTTATCGCACCAGTTCTCCCCACTTGGTAATCAACAGATTGAATTATCGTATTAGCTTTTTCTGCAGAAAACTTTAGAGCAATTGCCCATCTCGGATTTTTTCCTACATAACCTAATCTTTCTTGGAGTTTAAAACTATTTATTTTTACAACTAATCCATCAATATCATAATCAATACCAGATCGTTTTTGATCAATTTGATTATAAAATTTAATAATTTCTTCAACTGAGTAACAATTTTTCATTAGAATATTTGGAGTAATGTTCCAATTCTTTAGTTGGTCATAATAATTTTCAATTTTATCAAATTTATCAGAACATTTACCAATTCCATGAGGTATGAATTTTAGAGGTCTGCTATGACTAATAGAAGTATCAAGTTGTCTTAGGCTGCCAGCTGCAGCATTTCTTGGATTTGCAAATTTAGATTTATTTTCTAACTTATAATTAAGTTGCTCAAAATCACTTTTATTTAAGAATACCTCTCCTCTAATTTCAATAAAAGCTGGAAAGTTTTTTTTCAATTTTGATGGAATATTTTTTATATTTGAAATATTTTCAGTTACATCTTCTCCAATAAATCCATCTCCTCTTGTACCAGCAGAAACCAAATTTCCATTTTTATAAACAAGATTTAAAGACAGTCCGTCAATTTTTGGCTCACAGATATATTCAAAATCATCATCATTATCTAAATTTAAAAATTTTACTGAACGTTTTATAAATTCTTTTATATCATTATTATCAAAACCATTTGCAAGTGAGTACATTTGGGAGTTATGTTTTATTTTTTTAAAATTATCTTTTATTTTACTGCCATAATTTTTATTAGGACTATCCTTTAAAATTAAACTTGGATATTTTTTTTCTAAAACATCATTTTCTTTAACTAATTTATCAAATTCTTTATCAGTTATTTCAGGTTTATCTAATGTGTGATAATTATAATTATGTTTTTTGATTAAATCAGCAAGCTCTTTTAACCTTCTTAAAATTATCTCCTTTTTATCCATCAAAAAAATTTCTGATTTTTTTTAAGAATGTTTCTTCGCCATCAATTTGCTCAACTAAATTATAGCTTAATTTATACCATTTAGAATCGGGATAATTATAACCTAGTAATGCAGCAGTATTATAGCTCTCTTCATACATTCCCATTTGATAATATGCTTCGACCATTCTATGCAACGCTTCAGGTGTAAATTTTGTAATTGAAAACTCATTAATAACAATTTTAAATCTATTTAAGGCGGCAATATATTTTTTGTTATTTAAATAAAATCTTCCAATTTCCATGTGCTTAGCCGCTATATTAGAATTTACTAAAATAATTTTTTGTCTACTATCTTTAGCATATTTACTTTCAGGAAATCTTTTAATTACTTGATCAAATGCCTCTAATGCTAAATTATTATAATAACCATCTAAGGATTCATTTTGTAGCTGTTCATAATTAGATATAGCAATCATATAATATATATAATCTAGATCTTTGTGTGATGGATATCTATTGATTATTTTTTTATAATTTAAAATCGCATTATCATAATCCATTTGAATATAACTTATAAATGCAATCATTATTTCTGATTGTATAGCTTCATTAGATAATGGAAAAAGTTTTTTTATTTCTGAAAATTGTTTTTTTGCTAATTCATAGTTTTGCTGATCAAAAGTTATTTTAGCTATTTTGTAGAGATTTTCTGGATTATCTAATATAATTTTGTCACTACTTGCATTAGTATCTCTATTAGTACTCGAACAACTAATACATAACAGTAATAATATTAGACAGCTAAATTTTTTTATCATAACTTATTTATATATTTTAATTTTGAAATTTGAATGAAATATATAACGAAATATAAATCTCCTAATTACAATTCAAGAAATAAATCTAAAATACAGCTTATAATAATTCATTATACTGCATTAAGAAATACTAAAGAAGCTATTACATATTTGTGTACAAAGGAGAAAAAAGTAAGCGCACATTATTTAATCTCTCAAGATGGTGTAATTTATTGTTTAGTAGATGAAAAATTCAGAGCATGGCACGCAGGCCAATCATACTGGCAAGATACTATTGATATAAACTCTTTTTCAATAGGAATTGAACTTGATTATAATCCATTTGGAAAAAATAATAAATTTTCACCTAAAATGATGTTTTCATTAAAAAAGTTAATCCTTAAAATAAAAGATAAATATAAGATTAACAAAAAAAATATTTTAGCACATTCTGATGTAGCACCATTTAGAAAAAAGGATCCTGGCAAATATTTTCCTTGGAAAAAATTAAGGAATGAAAAAATTATTTTAAACTTTCAAAATGTAACAAAAAAAGATAGAAAAATAATTGAAGATTGGTTTAGTAAATATAATATTAGATCTAAAAAAAGAATTATAATTTTTGCACTCTCACTAATTGGGTATGATACTCGTCAAGTTTATAAAAGTTTTAAACAATATAACAGATTAATTGCTGCTTACAAAAGTAGATATGTAGGTGAATTAACTTATGTAAATCAAGAAACTGTTTATACTAATATAATCAATCATCTTTTTAAAAATTTATTGACGAAAAATTAAATAGATTTATTAAGCTATTTGATGGTGCGATGATCGCTTGAGAAATCAAGAGGAAAGTCCGGGCTCCACTGGAAAAAAAACCAGGTAACACCTGGCAAGTGCAAGCTTAGGGAAAGTGCAACAGAAAATATACCGCCTGCAAAGGTAAGGGTGAAATGGTAAGGTAAGAGCTTACCGCTTTTTTGGTAACAAAATAGGCATTGCAAACCCTTTTTGGAGCAAGGTCAAATAGGAATAACAATCAGTTCCAGCTGAGTTATTCGGGTAGACTGCTTGAAACAAATGGCAACATTTGTTCTAGATTAATGATCATCAATTTATTATAAATTACAGAACCCGGCTTATGCACCATCTTTTATTATTGAGAACATACAAAGAACATTTATGAATAATTAATATACCCATTGACGCCCATATAATCCCATGATAACCCATTTTAAATGGATTTATTTGTATCTAAATATTTTAATAAAATAGATAAAAAAGGAAGAATTTCTCTACCATCTAGTTTTAGAAATATTCTTCCTAAAGCTAACAGAAATGAAATTATTTTATACAAATCAATTAAATCACCATCTATTGAAGGATGCGGTGTTGGACGGTTAAAAGAGATCGCAAAAAGAATTAATAACTTAGATTTTTTTTCGGAAGATTATGATGATTTCTCGACATCAATATTTTCTGAAATAGTCACAACTAATATTGATAAAGAAGGAAGGTTTTTAATACCTGAAGAATTAAAATTATATGCAGGTATAAAAACAGAGGCAGCTTTTTTTGGTCAAGGACATTTTTTTCAGATATGGGAACCTAAACAAGGTTTAAAAAATACTGAAGATTCAAGAAGACGCCTTTTAAAAGAAAAAAAATCATTACGTATGATGTTAACACAACAAAAATAATATGGAAAATTTACATAATTCAGTAATGATTAATGAAATAATATCCTTTCTACCATTAAAAAAATCAATAAATGTAATAGATGCAACTTTTGGTGGTGGCGGTTATTCAAAAACTATTCTTGAAAAATTTAACGTAAATCAGTTGTTAGCAATAGATAGGGATCCAATTTCAAAAATATTTGCAAAAGAAATAAAATCTAAATTTTCAAATTTTATTCTAATAAATGATAAATTTAGTAAAATTGAAGAAATAGTAAATAATACAAAGTTTAAAGATAAAAAATTTGACATAATTCTTTTTGATATAGGTACAAGCTCAAATCAAATAGATAATGCGCAAAGAGGTTTTTCATTCAACAAATCTGGACCACTTGATATGCGAATGGGTAATTCAGATAAAAATGCTTATGATATAATTAATAATTATGAAGAAAAAAATTTAGCTAACATAATTTATCAATATGGAGAAGAACGTTATTCAAGAGTTATTGCAAAAGAAATTGTAAAAAATAGAAAAATAAAATTTATTAGTGACACAATAGAATTATCAAACATTATTAAAAAATGTCTACCAAAAAAGAATCAATTAAAAAATAAGATTCATCCAGCTACAAAAACATTCCAGGCAATTAGAATTTATGTAAATGATGAGTTAAATGAACTAAAGACAAGTTTAGAAAAAACTTTAAAGATTTTAAATAAAGATGGTTTAATTTTAGTAGTTTCTTTCCAAAGTCTAGAAGATAGAATTGTGAAAGATTTTTTTAACCACAATAGTGGTAAACGATGGCGTTCCTCCCGCCACTACCCGGAGTTACCTGATAAACTGGCAACTCAACTTAAAATAATCACCAAAAAACCAATATTGCCATCAACTTCTGAGATTTTAGAAAATCCCAGATCTAGATCAGCAAAACTTCGGGTAGCTCAGAAAATTTAATAATGAAGTATACTAAATCAATTATATTCTTTTTAATTCTTAATTTAATACTGGTTTTTTCAATGATTTTTATTGCTAACAATACAAGAGAAATCGAAAAAAATAATCTTAATCTGAAAATGAATATTTCTAAGATTTCAGAAAACCTTAAAATCAATAAGATTGAACTAGCTGCTCATCAAAATAGCTCATATTTAAAAACATTATATGAATTGTATTTTTATAAAACTCAAAACAATAATGTCCCTCTTATTGTAAAAATGAAAGAACTTTCAAATCAAGATAAAAATATTAAGCTTGTTAGTTCAAATAATTAATTAATGTTAAGTAAAATAAAATTATTTGATAGTGATTCTTTAAAATTACTTCATAGAAGAGTTTTTTTTTCAATTACAATTTTTATTTTTGTCTATTTTATTTCTATTTATAGAATCTCGTCAATTATGCTCTTTCCTGATCTGAATGATGATACCACTAATTATATAAAAAAAGATATTAGAGGCAGTATTTATGATAGGAATGGAAATATAATTGCTACTTCAATTGAAAGTATCTCTTTATCAATTAACCCTAATAAGATAAAAAATAAAAAAGAACTAGCCAATAAATTGGGATTAATTCTTGATTTAGATATAAAAAAAATAGAAAAAAAATTATTATCAACAAGTAAATTTATTTGGATAAAAAGAAATATATCTCCAGTTGAATATCAAGAAATAATTAATCTTGGTGAAATAAACATCAAAGCTCATAAGGAATTTAAAAGAATATATCCTTATAAGAATACGTTGTCACATATTCTTGGATATGTAGATATTGATCAAATTGGTCAAAGTGGAATTGAGAGGTATTTTGAAAATGATCTCGCAAAATCACAAGATATAATTATTAGTATTGATATTAATTTACAGCAGTTGGTTAGAGAAAATCTCTTAAAAACAATAAATAATTATAAAGCTGAATCCGGTTTAGCTATAGTTATGGATATTACTAACGGTCAAATCTTATCATCAGTAAGCTTACCTGATTATAATCCTGAGGACAAATCCTCATATAATAACAATAATTTAATGAATAGAGTTTTTCAGTCTAATTATGAAATGGGATCAACTTTCAAACCAATAACTGCCACTATTGGATTTGATTTAGATATTATAGATCCTCAAATGACTTTTGATGTTACAAAAAAATATTTAAATATAAGTGATCATGATAAATACAAAGATAATGGTATTTATGATGTTGAAAAAATAATTGTTGAATCATCCAATATTGGTACAGCTCAGATTGCTACTTTGATTGGAAAAAAAAACCAAATAGAATTTTTTGAAAAAATAGGTTTCAATAAAAAAATAAATATAGAAAATAAAGAAAGCTCAGCTCCTTTAGGAAATAAATACAATTGGGGTAAGCTAGAAACAGCAACGATAGGATTTGGTCATGGATTTGCAATTACACCTCTTCATTTAGTCAAAGCTTATGCTTCATTAGCGAATAATGGGAATGAGGTTTTTCCTACACTTCAATTAAACAAACAATTTGAACAAAATCAAATTTTTAATAATAAAGAATCATCTAAATTCTTTATCAATTTATTAAATTCTGTTGTTCTCAAGACCGAATACACTGGTCCTAGAGTAAAAGTAGATGGTTATTCTGTAGGAGGTAAAACAGGAACATCAGAATTACTAAATCCAAATGGTGGATATTATAAGGATAGAAACTTAACGTCCTTTATTGGGATATTCCCAACAAATAATCCGAAATATGTAGTTTACACTGCTATTGAGTATCCAAAAAAGGAAGCAGGCACTAAACAAAGAATGACTGGAGCAAGAGTAAATGCACCCTTGGTAAAAAATATTATTATTAATATAATAAGTCTCTTTAATATTTCAAAAGATAAAAATGATGATCTTCTAAAAGTAGACACAAATTTTTTATATAGAAAATTAAATGCTACTGTCTAATTTATCAAAAGTTATAAGAGTAAATAAAACGTACAACTTTAATAAAAATAAATATTTCTCTGCAATTACCTCTAACTCAAAATTTACTAATAACAAAACATTGTTTGTTTATGACAAAAATACAAAGGTAAAAAAGATTTATTTAGATGAAGTACTTAAGAATAAAACTCCTGCTATAATTTCAAATAAATATATTAAAAACTTAAAAATTCCTCAATTTGTTGTATCTAATATTAATTTTGAGATACATTATTTATTAACTAAGCTTCATAGCAATCTTCCCTTTAAAACACTAGCAGTTACAGGTACCAATGGAAAGACATCAGTTGTTTGGTATATTTCAAAAATTCTTAATTCACTAAAATATAATAATACAATGGTTGGTACTTTAGGACATTATGTAAACGGAAAAAAAATAAATGATATAAATTTAACAACACCTGCCTACGAAGAATTATTTAGATATGGATCTTCGAATAAAAAAGAAAAAAATATTTTTATTTTTGAAGCTTCTAGTCACGCTCTAGAACAAAACAGGTTAAGAAATTATCCAATAAATATTGCAGCTATTACAAACATTTCAAAAGATCATCTTGATTACCATAAAACATTCTCAAATTATAAAAAATCTAAAATTAGACTTTTCTCTAATCATTTAGTAAATTCTGGATTTGCTATAATTAATTCAAGATTAAACATCTTATCTGAATTAAAAAAAAAATTGATAAAAAAAAACGTAAAATTTAAATATTTCGGAAATAAAAATATAAAATTAATAAAAATCAATGATTTTGTATATTTGAATATTAATAATACAAAATATAAAATAGAAAATCTAAAACTTAAAACAAATATAGAATTAGAAAATTTAGAATGCGCGATTACTTGTTGCTTAGCACTTAATATTAGTCAAAGTAAAATTATAAGAGTATTATCAAAAGTTACAAATCCATCAGGTCGTTTGCAAACAATTGAGTATAAGAAAAAAAAATCAAAAATTATTATTGACTATGCACATACACCAGATGCTTTGAAAAAAATTCTACTTGCTTATAAAATCAAAAAAATGAAACCGTCAATTTTATTTGGTTGTGGGGGTGATAGAGATAAAAGTAAGCGAAAATCTATGGCA
>CACGRD010000017.1 GCA_902575375.1 uncultured Alphaproteobacteria bacterium | reverse complement strand
GCAATTCCCAGTGTTCTCAAGTTCAATTGGATTAATATTTATTGTTCCATTAATTTTATTTTTTATTCTTGGTTCACCTTTGTCTTTTGAGCATCCAGAATTAAAAGGATTTAACTTTAAAGGCGGTATAGTTATTAGACCTGAATTTATAGCAATGTTTTTAGCTTTATCAATTTACACTGCAGCCTTCATTTCTGAAATTGTTAGAGCAGGTATAATGTCTGTCTCAAAAGGACAAAGAGAGGCTTCTGCTGCTATAGGCTTAAAACAAACATGGATAATGAGACTAATCATTATTCCCCAAGCACTTAGAGTGATTGTCCCTCCGCTAACAAGTCAGTATCTAAACTTAACTAAAAATTCTTCTTTAGGAATTGCTGTTGGATATGCAGACCTTGTTCATGGATTTGGGGGAATAAGTTTAAATCAAACTGGTCAAGCTATTGAATGTATGGCAATTGTTATGGCAACTTATTTATCAATTAGTCTGACAATATCTTTTTTTATGAACATTTATAATCGAAGTATACAATTTAAGGAAAAGTAATGAATGAAATGAATGAAGTTAGAAAACCACCGGTAGCAACAACAGGTATTATTGGTTGGTTACGAATTAATTTATTCTTTAATTGGACAAACTCTTTAATAACTTTATTTGTTATTTATTGTTTATATCAGTTTATTCCTTGGATTTTAGATTGGACCATATTTTCAGCTGACTTTAAATATAATTATCTTGGTGAACAAATTACTAATCAAGAAATGTGTTCACGAAATTTAGATCCTGAAAATGGTGGAGCCTGTTGGGCAGTTATATATGTAAGGTTTTATCAATTTATTTACGGATTTTACCCAAAGGTTGAAGTTTGGAGAGTTAATGTAGCCTATTTTATGTTAGCTTTAGCGCTGCTACCTCTTTTGTATGCTAAACTTCCGTATAGAAAGTATTTCTTATATTTTACATATATCTTTCCTGTAATTGCATATTTTTTACTTAATGGCGGATTTGGTTTCACAGAAGTCTCTACAAACAAATGGGGCGGTCTTCTAGTTACACTCGTCCTAGGTTGTACTGGAATAGCTTTAGCTTTTCCTATTGGGATTATGCTAGCATTAGGGAGAAGATCTAAACTACCAGTTATAAGCATGATGTGTACATTGTTTATTGAGTTTATTAGAGGTGTTCCTCTGATAACTTTATTATTCTTTGGAATGGTAATGCTTCCTCTATTTTTACCTGAAGGAATAGATATGGATGGCTTAGTAAGAGTGCTTGTTGCTGTTACATTATTTCAATCAGCTTATATGGCAGAGGTTATAAGAGGAGGACTGCAGGCTATACCTCCTGGTCAATATGAAGCTGCTAAATCACTTGGGATGTCTTATTGGAGAATGAATTTATTGATTATTCTTCCTCAAGCTATTAGAATTTCTATACCTCCAATTGTTAACACTTCTATAGGTTTATTTAAGGACACAACCTTGGTTATTATTGTAGGAATATTAGATTTATTAGGTATTGGAAGAGGTACTTTAGCAGATACCAATTGGTTAGGTCTATCTTATGAAATTTACTTTTTTGTTAGTTTAGTATTTTTTATATTCACATTTGGAATGTCTAGATACAGTTTGTATTTGGAAAAGAAATTAAAAACAGGTATTAATATGGGGGCTGATTAAAATGAGTGCAGAATCAATAATTTCATTAAAAAATGTTAACAAGTGGTTTGGAGATTTTCATGTATTGCAAGATGTAAATCTTGAAGTTAAGAAGAAAGAGAGAATCGTAGTTTGTGGCCCTTCTGGTTCTGGTAAATCTACAATGATCAGATGTATTAATAGATTGGAAGAACATCAAGAAGGCTCAATTGTTGTTGATGGAATTGAGTTAACTGGAAATTTAAAAAATATTGATAATGTTAGGAAAGAAGTTGGAATGGTATTCCAGCAATTTAATTTATTCCCTCATTTATCTGTAAAAGAAAATATAACACTTGCTCCAATTTGGGTTAAAAAAATGCCAAAGGCAGAAGCAGAGGAACTGGCTATGAGACAGTTAGAAATAGTAAAAATTCCTGAACAGGCCAACAAATATCCTGGTCAATTATCTGGTGGTCAACAACAAAGAGTAGCAATTGCTAGATCTCTTGCAATGAATCCTAACATCATGCTTTTTGATGAACCAACATCAGCTCTAGATCCTGAAATGATTAAAGAAGTTTTAGATGTTATGGTTGATTTGGCAAACGGTGGAATGACTATGATTGTTGTTACGCATGAAATGGGTTTTGCTAAAACAGTTGCTGATAGAATGGTGTTTATGGATGAAGGTAAAATTGTTGAGGAAGCTAACCCAGATAAGTTTTTTAATAATCCAGAGAGTGATCGTACAAAGTTATTTTTAAGTCAGATTCTTCATCAGTAATTTAAGAAGATAACAATAAATTAACTCTTCTATTCATTTTACCTTTGTTTTCTATTTTGCCGATTTGAATTTTACCAATCTCATTAGTTGATTTCACATGTGTACCACCACAAGGTTGTAAATCAATATCACCAATTCTAATTAATCTTATTTTACCATCTACTTGCGGAGGTTTTACTGACATAGTTCTGACTAGTTCAGGTTTTTCTTCCAATATACTACTTTCAATTACTTCACTAGTAACGGTATGATTATCTTCAACTAACAAATTTATTTTTTCTTCCAATTCTTCTCTATTTATTTGTTTATCTGGATCATTAAAATCTAATCGACTTTTTTCATAACCAATTTGACCACCAGTTACTCCTAAAGGGACTATAGAACACAACAAGTGCAGTGCAGTATGCATTCTCATATGCTTGTATCGTAAATCCCAATTTATTTTTCCAATTATATCAACATTCTCTTCAAGATCTTTGAGATCATCTACAATATTTATTATTTTATTATTTTCTTTAATAGTATCTAAAACTTGTATTTTTATACTTTCAGCTTCTATTGCACCTGTGTCCCCAGGTTGACCACCACTTTTTGCATAAAATGCTGTCTTATCTAACTCAATACGATTTTCTTCTTTCACAATACCTATAATTTTTGCTTTAAATTCTTTAAGGTATGCATCATCTTCGAATAATTTTGTCATAGCGTTTTTTAACAGTATTTTAAAAATATTATATTGACTTTTTTCTCATTATGAATAAATTAGAACAAAAGTAGAACAAATAATTTTATAAATAATATAATTATTATTTATCAATTATTTAAATATTTTTTCTAATATTATGTCTAAAAAAATAGAAAACTTAATATTTAAAGCTGAATCCAAAGGAGATCAAATAACACCTTATTTTCTTGATACAGTATCTGCAGGTTTTCCATCTCCAGCTACTGATTATATGGAAAACAAACTTGATCTTAATGAATATTTGGTTCAACGTCCAACAGCAACTTATATCGTTAAAGCTAATGGCCCTTCTATGACCGATGCAGGCATATTATCAGGTGATTTACTTATTGTTGATAGAAGTATTACACCTCGCAACGACAATATTGTTATAGCCTCCATCTTTGGTGACCTAACAGTTAAAAAATTGAAAAAGAAAGATCAGTCACTATTTTTAATTTCTGCCAATAGTGAGTATCCTAGTATTCAAGTTAAAGAAGAAATGGAGTGTTTTATATGGGGGGTAGTGACATATGTCATACACAAAACTACTTAATAGAAATCATAACTCAGTAAATCAATCTATAGCATTGATAGATTGCAATAATTTTTATGCGTCATGTGAAAGAATATTTAATCCAAAACTTATGGGAAAACCAATTGTCGTACTTTCCAATAATGATGGTTGTATCATTGCACGATCAAAAGAAGCAAAAAAATTAGGGATAAAAATGGGTGAACCTTATTTTAAAGCAAAAAATATTATTGAAAAAAATGATGTTAAAGTTTTTTCATCTAATTATTCTTTATATGGTGATATTTCTCAGAGAGTAATGGAGACTTTATCAAGTTTCTCTTCAGAGGTAGAAATCTACTCCATAGATGAAGCATTTCTTGGTTTAAATGGTTTTGAGAACTATGAATTAAACACTTATTGCAGACATATTAAACAAACAATTAAGAGGTGGGTTGGTATTCCAGTTAGTATTGGAGTGGGCCCAACAAAAACACTATCAAAAATAGCTAATCATTTAGCAAAAAAACAACCAGATTATAAAGGTGTGTGCATACTAAAAAATAAAATAGAAATAAAAAAAGCATTAGAATTAACATCCATTGAAGAAGTATGGGGCATTGGAAGAAGATTATCTCTTTTCCTGAAAAAATATAATATTCATAATGCTTATCAATTTTCACAAATGGACAGAGGATGGATAAGAAAAAATATGGGTGTAGTGGGGGAGAAGACATACCTAGAATTAAATAGTGTATCGTGTTTAGAACTTGATTTGGTTCCAAGTGATAAACAAAGTTGTTGTGTCTCAAGATCATTTAGTCAGCCAATAGAAAAATTATTTGATTTGGAGGAATCAATATCAACTTATGGATCAAGAGTATCAGAGAAGATAAGGGAAGAGGGGTTAGTCGCTGAGTCGATGAGTATTTTTGTTTTGACAAATCATTTTAATAGAAGAGAGAAACAATATTCAAATTCAATAAAACTACACTTACCTTTTCCAACAAATAATAGCATAAAAATTGTTAAAAGAGCTCTTGAAGGAATTAGAAAAATATACCGACCAGGATTTCGTTATAAAAAAGCTGGAATTATATTATATGGTCTTAGCAGGCACAATGTAACTAGAGGATTGCTTGATTATGACCGTGATACATCGGATAGAATAATGAATACTATTGATAATATTAATTCTAGATATGGAAGTTCAACATTAAAGATAGCTTCTGAAGGTATAGAAAAAATATGGAAGATGAAAAGAGAAAATGTATCCCCATGTTACACAACACGTTTTGAAGAATTGGTGGAAGTTAAAGCTTAGATAAAATGGCTCCCCGGGCCGGGCTCGAACCAGCGACCGATCGGTTAACAGCCGATTGCTCTACCACTGAGCTACCGAGGAACACAATTTTGTTGATAATAAAAAAAAATTAAAAAACAAGAAAAATTTGGAGGCTCGGAGCGGAATCGAACCGCTGTGCAAGGCTTTGCAGGCCCCTACATCACCACTCTGCCACCGAGCCTAAAAAAAATGACAATTATCACTATATTATTTCTAGTCAATTAATGAAAAAAAATTCTAAAGATTAATAATATAATTTAAATAATTGATTAAATAATAGGTTTATATAAAGCATCTTTTAAGAAATGAGTGAAACATTTGAAATTGCAAGAAAAAATATGGTTGTTAATCAGTTGAGACCAAACAAAATTAATGAAGAAAATATATTACAAATATTTGAAAATACTCCTAAAGAAAATTATTTGGATATAAGCTTAGGTAAGAATTGTTACCTAGATAATAATTTAGATATAACTGACAAAAGAGGATATCTTAAAAATTTACACCTAGCTCAAATTATAAAATATTCGAAAATTTTACCTAATGATAAGGTATTACATATAGGTGGTTTAACAGGCTACTTTTCCGCTCTAATTAGCTCACTATGTAAAGAACTTCATGTTGTAGAAGAAAATAGAGAACTATTTAAATTATTAGAACATAATATTAACAATACTGATAATACTAATATTAGTTTATTTAATCATAATTTATTAGATGGATTATCTCATAAAGCTCCATTCAACTTAATTATTATTGACGGACCTATATTTAAAATAACTGATAAGTTAAAAAAGCAACTAGCAATGAATGGAGGAAGGTTAATTTATATTAAAAAAATATATGATAATTTGGGTAAGGCTTATAAAATTATAAGAAATGAAGATTTGTATTCATCTGAGTATTTATTTGATGTAATGAGTAGTTATCAAATTCAAGAACAACAAGAGGGTTTTAAATTTTAAATGAGATTATTTATATTATTGTTATTACTTATTTATTCTAAATCTATATTTGCTCTGTCGATTGATGATTCTGTAAAAAGTACGATTGCAAATAATTTGAAGGTAAAAATTGCTTTTGAAAAACTGAATGAAAGCAAAGAAACTATTGAGGTAGCTATAGGCAAAAAACTTCCAACAGTTACTGGCACAATTTCTGGTACATATAGCAATAGTGATACAACATCAGCAGCTGGTGTATCGACAACACCAGAAACTTTTACAGATAAATATAAAATTAGTATTACTCAAAATTTGTATGATGGTGGTGAAAAAAGTTTAGAGATTGAAAGATCTAAAATTATTTACGAAAATGCAGTAATAAACTTTTATAAAACTGTTCAAGATCTATCGTTAACAGCTGTAGAGGGTTATCTAACCGTAATAAATTATGAAAAATCATTAGAGGCTTCCGAAAAGAATTTTGATTCTGTTTCAAGATTTTTAGAAGAAGTAAAATTAAAATATGAATTGGGCTCAGCAACAATAACTGAACTCAAAAATGCTGAGAGTGCTTTTTCAATTGCTGAAACAAATCTTTTTTCAGCCGACCAAAATTACAAAGTCAGCTTAAAAACATTTAAATCAATTGTTGGTAAAGAAGCCATTAATTTAGAAGATTACGTAAATATAGAAGATGATTTGAATTTTGATAGCATACTTTCTGAAGTCTATAAGAATAATTTTAATATTTTAATTGCTCAAAATAATATTAAAATTAAAGAACTTGATCTCTCAAAAGAAAAAAGTTCTAATAGACCTACGTTAGATATAACAGCTTCAACAGAGTATTCGGATGGTTCACGAATAGATGCTGGAAGTGAAAATACCAATGCATCAATAGGCTTAACTTTAACAATCCCTATATTCCAGCAAAACATTGACAAATCAGATATTAGAAAAATAAATTCTCAAATTTTACAAACTGAAATTGAGTTAGAGGATCTTAAAGAAAGTTTAAATATTGAGATTTCTAACTATTATAAAAACTATTTAGTTAGTAAATCAAATTTAAATACATCACTATTAACTATAGAGTATGCAAATACTCTTCTAGAAAGTACTCAAGAGGAATACAACCTTGGGACAAAATCAATCACTGATCTAATAGAAGCAGAAACTAATCTTTTAAACGTAAATGTTGAATATTTTAATGCAAATAAAAACTATCTGATTAATTATTTTAATTTACTAGCTTTAGATGGTTCACTGATTAAATTATTTGAGGAGTATCTTCCTAGATATAATTAGAGTTTTATTAATTTAATTAAACATTTATAATGCCTATATGAATACAAAAAATTCTATCAATGAATCTCTAGAAGTCATACGAAGAGCACTTGAAGATGAAAAAAACGATTCAAATAAACATTCTTCATCTAATATTTTAATACTTAATCAAAAGGTTAACAGTGATGGTACAATAAAATTACTTCAAAAAGATGAAGAGATAAATAGTGAAATTAATGATATTATAGATCAAAAACTCTCCTATCTTGTAGAAAATAAAATTGAAAAAATACTTGATGAGAAAATCCCAAAATTACTTAAAAATTATTTCGATTCAAAATAGTTACGATGCAGCTTGATAAATTTTTTGATTTTTTAAAAGATGAAAAAAATCTTTATTCACAATGGGAGCAATCAAATTGTTTTAAACCAAAAAAAGGAGGTGAACCTTATTCTATAATGATGCCTCCACCTAATGTTACAGGCAGCTTACATATGGGTCATGCTTTAACTTTCACAATTCAAGATATATTAATCAGATATCATAGAATGAAGGGCATGGAAGTATTGTGGCAAGCAGGGACAGATCATGCAGGAATAGCTACTCAGATGGTGGTTGAAAGAAAATTAAGTAAGTCAAACCTAGATCGACGATCTCTAGGTAGAGATAAGTTTATTGAAAAAGTATGGGAATGGAAAAAAGAGTCGGGTGGTCAGATAAGTAATCAATTAAGAAGACTTGGTGCTTCTGCAGATTGGTCAAGAGAAAGATTTACTATGGATGAAGGACTTTCTAATGCAGTTAAGAAAGTTTTTGTTAATTTATTTAATGATGGAATTATTTATAAAGATAAGAGATTGGTGAATTGGGACCCAAAACTTTTAACAGCTATTTCTGATCTAGAAGTAGAGCAAAGAGATACTGAAGGAAGTTTATGGCATATTAAATATCCTATAGATGAAAATAATCATATCATTGTTGCAACAACAAGACCTGAGACAATGTTAGGCGATACTGCAGTTGCCGTTCATCCAGATGATGAAAAATATAAAAATCTAATTGGCAAATTTTGTAACTTACCAATTTCAAATAAGAAAATACCAATCATTGCTGATGAATATGCAGATCCTGAAAAAGGTTCTGGAGCTGTAAAAATTACACCTGCACATGACTTTAATGATTTTGAGGTAGGAAAGAGACATGATTTAGAATTTATTAATATTTTTGATGAAAATGCTAAACTGAATTCAAATGCGCCTGAAGAATTTCAAAATTTAGATCGATTTGAAGCAAGAAAACTAATTTTAAAAAAATTAGATGAAATGAATTTATTAATTAAAGAAGAAAAACAACAAATGGTCATACCATATGGTGATAGATCAGGTGTTGTTATTGAGCCATGGCTGACAGACCAATGGTTTTGTGATGCTAAAAAATTATCAGTTGATCCAATATCAGCTGTTAGAGATAATAGTTCTAAATTTATTCCCAAACAATGGGAAAATACATTTTATAATTGGATGGAAAATATTCAACCTTGGTGTATTTCAAGACAGTTATGGTGGGGGCATCAAATTCCTGCATGGTATGGTCCTGATAATAAATATTTTGTTAGTGAAACTCTAGAAGGGGCAAAAAATCAAGCAAAAGAATTCTATGGAAAGGATGTTGAGCTTAGACAAGATGAAGATGTTCTAGATACTTGGTTTTCCTCTGCTCTATGGACATTCTCTACTTTAGATTGGCCAAATAAAACTTATGAATTAGATAAATTTTATCCTGGTAACGTTTTGGTTACTGGTTTTGATATCATATTTTTTTGGGTTGCTCGGATGATGATGATGGGTTCTTATTTTATGAAGGAAACTCCATTTAAAGATATTTATATTCATCCTTTAATACGTGATGAAAAAGGACAAAAAATGTCTAAATCAAAAGGGAACATAATTGATCCTTTAGAGTTATTAGATAAATATGGCGCTGATACATTAAGATTTACACTAACAGCACTATTAAATCCTGGACGAGATGTAAAATTGTCTGAAGCTAGAGTTAAGGGATATAAATCATTCACAAATAAAATTTGGAATGCTGGAAAATTTTTACAATTGAATAATTCAATTTTTATAGATGATATTTCAATCGATTCAATTATTTTTGATGCAAACAAATGGATAATAAAAGAATTGAATGATTTGAACACTCAACTTGATCAATTAACTAAAAAGTATTTGTTTCATGAAATAGCCAATAAAATTTATCATTTCGTATGGCATACTTATTGTGATTGGTACATTGAAATTATTAAACAAAATTTTGAAAATGAAAAATTTTCCGATGAAATTAAAAAAGTTTCAGGATGGACATTTATTCAAGTTTTAAAGATCATACATCCCATTATGCCATTTATAAGTGAAAAATTATGGAGATCTTTAGTTGACGATAAATCATATTTAATGAACCAAGTTTTTCAAAATTATTCAACAAATAATTCTTTTAATAATTCTAAAAAAAACTTCGAAATATTTATTGAATTTATAACATCTATAAGAAATTTGAGATCAGAACTAAATATACCCTATAAACAATTAATTAATATTTATATAGAAGCAAAAAATGAAGAACTTAATAATTTTCTAATTGCATATAAAAATGAAATAAGTAATTTTTTAAAAACCAAAGATATTAGTTTTGATAAAATTCAACCTAATAAGAATTCAGCTTTAATTGTGTTAACATCATTATCATTTTTAATCCCTTTAGATGGTATTATTGACTCAGAAGCAGAACTAAAAAAATTAAATAAGAAAAAGCAAGTTGAGCAAGAAAAATTTAATAAAGTTAATGATAAATTAAACAATGATAATTTTATGAGTAAAGCTTCAGAAGAAATTATTAATAAATTTAAAAATGAGGCAAATATTTATAAATCTTCTATTGAAAAAATTGATCAAATAATAAATACTATCAAATAGAATGGAAGATAAGGGTTCAAATAGAAAATCTAATCTACCGAGTAGATATGTTAGTGTAGGGCCTAAAAGTGCACCTCATAGATCGTATTATTATGCTATGGGTTTGAAAGAACATGAAATTTATCAACCATTTGTTGGAGTTGTTAGCACTTGGAATGAATCAGCTCCTTGCAATATTACTCTTCAGGATCAAGCGCAACATGTGAAGACAGGTGTCAAAGATGCTGGAGGAACACCAAGAGAATTTACAACTATAACAGTAACAGATGGAATTGCCATGGGCCATGAGGCAATGAAATCCTCTCTTATTAGTAGAGAAGTTATTGCAGATTCTATTGAATTATCTGTGAGAGGTCACTGTTATGACGCAATTGTTGGACTTGCTGGCTGTGATAAATCTTTGCCAGGTTTAATGATGGCTATGGTTAGATTAAATGTACCATCTGTATTCATTTATGGAGGTTCAATCTTACCAGGAAAATACAAGGGTAAAGATGTTACTGTTATTGATGTTTTTGAAGCAGTAGGAAAACATGCCGCTGGAACTATCTCAGATCAAGATTTAAAGGATATTGAACAAGTTGCTTGCCCATCTGCTGGATCGTGTGGAGGTCAGTTTACAGCAAATACAATGGCATGTATTTCTGAAGCAGTTGGTTTAGCTCTAACAAATTCGGCTATGCCACCAGCAGTAAATACTGAAGAAAGAAAAGCTTATGGTGAAAAGAGTGGTAAAGCTATAATGAATTTATTAGAAAAAAATATAAGACCAAGGGATATAGTAACTATTGATTCACTAGTAAACGCTGCAAGAGTAGTTGCAGCTACTGGAGGTTCAACTAATGCAGCACTCCATCTTCCTGCGATAGCTAATGAAGCAGGTTTAAAATTTACTTTAAAAGATGTTGTAGAAATTTATAACTCGACTCCTTATATTGGAGATATGCAACCTGGCGGAAAGTATGTTGCTAAAGATTTATATGATGTAGGAGGTGTGCCAGTTGTTATTAAATCATTATTAGATGGTGGTTATATAAATGGAGACTGTATAACTGTTACAGGAAAAACAATAGCTGAAAATCATAAAGAAGTAATATTCCCTACAAATCAAGATGTTGTTTATAAATGCGAAAATCCAATAAGTGAAAATAGTTCAGTAGTAGGGTTGTGGGGTAATCTTGCTCCAGATGGATGTATATCAAAAATAGCAGGTTTAAAAAATTTAACTTTTAAAGGAAAAGCTAAATGTTTTGACTCAGAAGAAGATGCTTTAACTGCTGTTTTAAAAAATGAAATTAAAGCAGGAGATGCGGTAATAATTAGATATGAAGGCCCTAAAGGTGGTCCTGGTATGCGTGAAATGCTCTCAACAACAGGTGCAATATATGGTCAAGGACTAGGTGAAACTGTTGCATTAATTACAGATGGAAGATTTTCAGGCGGTACAAGGGGATTTTGTATTGGTCATGTAGGACCAGAAGCAGCTGTAGGAGGTATGATAGGTTTACTTAAAGATGGCGATGAGATTATTATTGATGCTGTTAAAGGCGAAATCAACGTTACGCTTTCAGATCAAGAAATAGAAAAGAGAAAAAAAGATTGGAAGCCAAGAAAAACTAATCATAATTCTGGATCGATATGGAAATATTCTCAAACTGTTGGGCCAGCTTACGAGGGTGCTGTTACTCAACCAGGAGCAAAAGACGAAACACATACATACGCTGATATTTAATATTAATTAACTAATTCAATCGTAACTGGCGTGTGATCAGAAGCTTTTTCCCATCCTCTTGGTTCACGATTAACACTAACTGATTTAATCAAATCAGTTACTTCTGGTGTAGTAAGAAAATGATCAATTCGTAGACCATTGCCTTTTTGCCAATTTCCACCTCTATAACCCCAAAAGGTCCAGTTTGTATTTCCATCAACAAAGTATTTAACTGTATCAACAAAACCTAAATTCAAAAGATTTCTAAATTTTTCTCTTGTTAGTGGATGGGCACAAGCATCATTTTTAAAATTTTCTGGTGAATACACATCTTCATCATTAGGTATTACATTAAAATCTCCGCCTATTATAATTGGTTGATTGTTATCAATTAATTTTTTGATATATTTATTAAAATTTATCATCCAATCAATTTTATAATCAAATTTTTCTGTTTCAATTGGATTTCCATTTGGAAGATAAATATTTATTAGTTTAATTTTATTTTTTATATTTTTTAAGGATATTTCTGTTTCAATAAATCTGGAATTTAAGTCTTGGTAATTAGGAATTTTTAAGTTTGAAATTTCAATACTCTCTTTACTGAGTATGGCTACACCATTCCAAGCTTTTTGACCATTTACATAACATTTATAATTAATATTTTCTAATTCCTCCATAGGAAAACTTTCATTTGTACATTTTAATTCTTGAATTAAATATATATCTGATTGATCTTTTTTTATAAACTTTATTAAATGTTCTATTCTTGCATTAACTGAATTTACATTCCAGGTAGTAATTTTCATTTAAATTGAAAAAGAAGTTCCACACCCACATGATGAAGATGCTAGTGGATTAGAAATTTTAAAGGACGATCCAATCAATTCATTAACATAATCAATTTTCGATCCTTTTATTAATTCAATTGAAGTTTTATCTATCAATACATCAGCATTTTTATAATTAAAGATTAAATCATCTTCATTTGGTTTATCAGAAAAATCAAATTTATATTGAAATCCAGCACAACCACCACCTAATACAGTAATTCTGAAATAGTTAGATTTTTCAGAGAGAAGTATCTTGTTGATATGATTTTGAGCACTCTCTGTAACTTCAATTATATTGTCCATTTATCTAAATATTGTTATTAGTTATTTTTTTACAATTATAATATAAATTTTCTTATGTTCAAACATTTAGCTTCTAATCCTGATAATTCAAATGGAAGATTATATAGTGAACTAGATGATGATTTGAGAACTCCATTTGAAAGAGATAGAGCTAGAGTTATTCATTCTAATTCATTTAGAAAATTAAAACACAAAACCCAAGTTTTTATTGAAAGTGAGAGTGATTATTTTAGGACTAGACTAACTCATTCTTTGGAAGTTGCTCAAATATCAAGATCAATTTGTAGATTGCTTGAATTAAATGAAGATCTAGGTGAAACAGTTGCACTAGCACATGATTTGGGTCATCCTCCTTTTGGTCATATTGGCGAAGATGCACTTGATACTTCAATGAAAAAGTTTGGAGGCTTTAATCATAATGATCAAACTTTAAGAGTTTTAACATTCATAGAAAAAAGACACCCTAATTTTGATGGATTAAATTTAACTTGGGAAAGCTTAGAGGGAATAATAAAACATAATGGAATTTTGAATGATCATTTACCATATCACTTAGACAATTACTCAAAATTACATAATCTAAATTTAACTGATCAACCTTATTTAGAATCACAGATTGCAAGTATATCTGATGATATTGCTTACAATAATCACGATGTAGAGGATGCTATTAGAGCAAATTTAATAACATTAGATGATATTGCAGAGTTAAGTTTTTTTGAAAAAATTATAATTGATTTAAGAGATCACTATAAAGATATTCCGAATAAACTTCTCGTATATCAAGTTTTAAGAAATTCCATATCTAATATGATAAATGATATATATGAGACTACAAAAAAAAATTTAATTGAAAATAATATCAATTCTATTGATGCTATTCATAAAAAAAATAATTTCATTGTTTCATTTTCAAATGAAATGAAGAAAAATTGTGATATAGTTAAAAAATTTTTGTTTGAAAGAGTTTATAATCATAGTCATTTATCAGATAAGAGACAGTATTCAAAAAAGGTTATATCTACTTTGTTTACTTATTTCGTAAAAAATAATAATAAACTACCTATAGATTGGAGGAATCAAAATATCGAAATTGAAAGATTAATTTGTGATTATATTTCAGGAATGACAGATAGATTTGCTCTTAATTTATATAAGGAGATTAGTGAATAATTTTATAAAAGACCTTTCAGATTTTTTATTTGATTTTACAGATTTTTTAGAGAGTAACAAATTTATATCTCCAATCAATAGAAAACAGATTAGCATTGATTACTCTTCAAATAATAAACAAGGTGATTTAGCGACAAACTTTTATTTAATTGTTAAAAGAAAAATTATTAATAAAAATTTTAATATTGAAAATGAACTAAATCAAAGAATTAAATCAATTGGATTTATTGATCATTTTGTGGTTTCAAAAAATGGTTTTATAAATTTTTTTCTTAAGGATGAATTTGTATTAAGAAGTTTAGAGGAAATCTATAGTAAAAATTTTTTAAATTATATTAATTATGGTTCAGATAAAAAAATAAATGTTGAATTTGTTTCAGCTAATCCAACTGGACCTTTGCATATAGCCCATATAAGAGGTGCTGTATTCGGAGATGTATTAAGCTCTCTTTATACTAAAACAGGTTTTAATGTTACTAGAGAGTATTACGTAAATGATGCAGGTTCTCAAATTGATAAATTATCAAACTCTCTTTTGAAACGATACTTACAATTATTTGATAAAAAAATTGAGTTATTAGAAGATGAATATCCAGGTGAATATCTAATAGATATTGCAAAAAAAATTAAAAATAAAGATGGTGATAAGTGGTTAAACTTTCACCAAGAAGAAACTATTCAATATTTTAAAAATTTTGCATTAAAAAATATACTTTTAAGCATAAAATCAGATTTAGAATTAATAAATATAAGATTTGACAAATTTACTCACGAAACTGAAATAGAAAAAAGTAAAATTATTGATGAACTTTTTTCAATCTTAGATGAAAAAAAATTACTATATGAAGGTATTTTGGAAAAGCCAAAAGGTGATGATTCTGATTGGGAGCCAAGAGAGCAATTATTATTTAGATCCTCTAAAATATTAGACAATGAAGATAGAGCATTAAAAAAATCAAATGGTGAATGGACATATTTTGCCAATGATGCAGCATATCATCTAGATAAATGTAAAAGAAATTTTGATAGATTAGTAAATATTTGGGGGTCTGATCATATTGGTTATATTCCAAGAATGAATTCGTTAATAAAAGCTATTAAAGATGATGAAACTTATTTAAACATTTTAACTTGCCAGATTGTAAGTTTAATTCAAAATAAACAAAAAATTAAAATGTCAAAAAGATCTGGAAATTTTGTGACATTAGCTAATGTTCATTCTAAGGTTGGAAAAGATCCTATAAGGTACTACATGATTTCTACTAAAAATGAGACAGCAATTGATTTTGATTTAGATGCTGTTGTTGAAAAAAATAAAGATAATAAAGTTTTTTACTGTCAATACGCACACGCTAGAGCTTCATCAGTAATTAATAAAGCAAACGAATTAGGTATAAAAATTAAAAATGATTATAATTTTTCTGCAATACAAAATCTATCTGATGAGGAGGTAAAATTAATCAAAAAATTAATTTGTTATCCTTATTTGTTGTATCAATCATCATATTATAATGAGCCGCATAGACTAATCAATTACTTAGAAGAAATATCGTCTGATTTTCATTCAATTTGGAATAAAGGTAAAGATAATGAATCACTTCGTTTTATAGATGAAAAAAATGCAGAAAAGACAATTTCAAAAATATTTTGGTTGGAGTCATTTAGAGTTGTTTTAAAAGATATATTTTCAATTATTGATATAAGCGCACCTGAAACAATGTAATGATTAAAAGAATTATTTTTAAAAGAAAAAATAATTACATTCTAAAATATACTTTATTTTTATTGTTATTTATTATTATTTTTTATCTTATCTCATTTTATTATTTTAGTAGTAGGGAGTATTTTGTTATTCCTAAATTTACTGATAAATATTTTGTTATTCCTACAAATAAAGAAGGTGAGGTTGTTGATTATTTAGACAAGAAAAGTTTAAATAAGATAGATAATGAAATTCAAGATTTTGATTTTAAAAATATAGACGAACTTGATTTTACCATTCAATTGTATAGCAATGATAATTTTGAAAATATTAATAAATACTTGAACAATTTATTAGAAAATAAAAAAGAAATTATAGATTATGAAGATATTTTTGTTTTTTATAAAAAAACTGAAATAGGTACTCAATATTTTATTACCTATAAAAATTACATCTCTAAGAATAATGCTTCTGAAGCTTGTGATTTATTAACTATTGTTAAGAGTTGCATAATACTTAATTTACAAAATTAATAATATTGAGAGAATCTCATTAATTTTATATAAAAAGTTGTGTTAAATGTTCCGGATACAGAAATAAAAGAAGGTCAATTTAACCTATTATTAGACAATTTTGAGGGTCCTATAGACCTTTTGTTGGTTTTGGCTAAATCACAGAAGGTTGATTTATCTGATATATCTATATCCGAGTTAGCTGATCAATATATTAATTTTATTAATCAATATAGAAATATTCATATTGAGATAGCTGCTGATTATTTAGTGATGGCAGCATGGCTAACGTATTTGAAATCAAGATTACTATTACCAAAAGAAGAAAAAACAGATGAATATACAGCCGATGAGTTAGAAGAGGCTTTAAAATATCAATTACAGAGACTAGAGGCTTTTCAAAATATTTCTAAAATCATATATTCAAGACCTCTTGTTAATAGAGATGTATTTTATGGGGGTTCAACTGAAGGTCTCAAAGTTAAATTTAATATAAATTATACTTCTAATTTATATGACTTACTAAAATCATATAGTCAAATACTTAAATCGAATGAACAGGTTAAGCAATTAACTATTGAGTATTCAGAACTTTATTCAGTTGATCAAGCAGTTAAAAGATTAAAAGGTATTTTTGGAAATATTACAGAATGGACTAATTTTTTAAATGTAATTCCAAATTTAATTAAAGCTAATAAAACAATTAATAAATCAATTATCTCATCTAACTTTGTTGCTTCTTTAGAATTATCAAAAAATGGCTTTATTGATTTAAAACAAGATGAAAGTTTTGGTAATATTTATATAAAATTTAATCAAAATGGATAATAAAGATATTAAAATTTTAGAAGCAATATTATTTGCATCAGGAGAACCACTTGATGAAAATGATTTAAAAGAAAAAATTAAAGAAAAAAATAATATAAGTAAGCTATTACAAGAAATTAAAGATTTTTATAAAAATAGAGGTATTAATTTAATCAAAACTGGCAACAAATGGTCTTTTAGAACTGCTGAAGATCTCAGTGATGAATTAACTATTTTTAAAACTCAGAAAAGAAAATTATCAAGAGCAGCACTAGAAACATTAACTATAATTGCTTATCAACAACCAATAACAAGATCAGAAATTGAAAATATTAGAGGTGTTCAAATGGGTAGAGGTTCTTTAGATCATCTGATGGAAATAGGATGGATACGTCCTTCAGGTAGGAAAAGTATACCTGGTAAACCTACTTTATGGTTTACCACAGATTTGTTTGTTGAACATTTTGGATTGAATAGTTTATCCGATTTACCTAATAAAGAGGAGCTAAAGGCAAGCGGTTTTCTAGATAAACGTGCTGCGATTGCAACTATAAGTGATCTTGCTAAAAATGATGAAAATTTACAAAGTAATGACAATTTAGAACAGGATGATGAAAATAATATTGATGATTTTATTCAAAATACTTAGTTAACTTATTACTTCTTGTTTTTTTCCTATAGTTTCCGTATAAGCCCATTATGACACCGTGTGTGTCAAATCAATTTATCTCATTGAAAAAATTATATTTTTAATTTCCAGTGTCTTTTTTTTGTGTTTTTTTATTTTAAAATTTTTTGATCTTAAAATATACTGGGTAAACAAATAAATTGTCTACTCGTTTTAAATCAGTTTAAGTTGATAACCTAGGATTGTTTTATTTGTTTTTATTCAGTAGTTTAATTAATAATTTTGCATATTCTCTGGCATCATCTATGGCTTTATGCGTATGTTTTGTATTATCATGCAATTCTAGAGAGTAATCATCTCTACCTATGTCTTTATAATCTTTTTGCAGCACAGCAGCAGCATAGGATTTGATATCAAAGGCTGCTTGTCCATTCTTATCAAAAAAAGGCATAGAGAAAGGAATTTTTTCTAATCGTTCTACAAGAAAAGTTTGAATATACCAATTGATCCACATAAAATCTAATGGAGCTGGATGAGCAGCCATAATTCGTGGGGTTGGTAACGTAAGAAGCCAATCACCAAATTTGTTCATTCCTTCTTTGGGTGAGACTTGATGATGTTGAGTATATTTTAAAGCTTCTGGCGCTTCTGTTGTAAACCAATGCATAGTAGCGGGGTGAGGTTTGGCATTTTCTAGTGGCAAGAAATTAATTTCACATTCTCCAAATTTTTTTCCTGCTTTATTAACGGCTACAGCACCAAGGCTTATCATAGAATGTGGTCCAGGAATAGGTCCGTCTGCTTCTATGTCACACACAACATAAGTAGTCATAGTTGAATTATTACCACTAACCACGGAGATTGTTAAGAGTTCAGCTATTTTTTAACTTTCTTTTTATCTTTCTTACGAAGATCATCAGTTTTTTTATTACTTAATAGTATTGGATAAGTTTGAATTTTACCTCCATAAATTGGGTGGTCTTTTTTAGCGACTTTTAGATTTTTTAAAGAAATTACCATTTTATCTCCTTTAGCGTTTTGTTTTGTGTCCCAGCAATTAGAGTATCTAAATCAGGACAAAATATTTATATATTAAATGTATCGTTTTGTGCTTTTTTTTCTGCCCATTTTGTGTTCCTTTTTTTTCTATATTTTACTAAAGCTATCCTTATCTTGCTTATAATTTCTTGTTTTTTCTCATAGTTTCCGTATAAGAGCGGGATGACACCTAGTATTTGGCAATTATTAATCGTACTCGTTATTGTTCTACTTCTTTTCGGTAGAGGTAAAATACCTCAACTTATGGGTGATATGGCAAAAGGAATCAAATCATTTAAGAGAGGAATGTCTGACGAAGAAAAAAAAGAAGATAAAAATTTAGAGAATAAAAACGACGA